>JALUKJ010000287.1 GCA_027056615.1 Campylobacteraceae bacterium
TATAGGTGCTATACAGTTTATTAGTAGTATTATTTCATTCATGGGATAACTTTTTCTTTTTTTTGGTTTAAAATTATATCAGTTATTCCATACTTCTTTGGTTGTATTTTTGGCTAAGGTATTGTCAAATGAAGCACCATTTAATTCTGTAATGTCATTGTATCGTATGCCATCTATAAGAACTAAAGCTCTTTTTGATGCCATTCCTCTAAGTCGCACAGAGGTGGTAGTTCCTAAACCTCCATTAGAAGTAAAGCTAACCCCAGGAAGCGAGTTTAGAGCCTCAGTAACTGTAGTATAGTCTCTCTCTTCAATCTCTTGAGCTGTAATTACATTAACATTTGAAGTAACATCAGCAAGATTTTGCTCTGTTTTAGTAGCAGATGTAATAGTAATATCTTCTAATCTCTCCTCTGCAATAAGATTATTTGTAAGTAGTAGCGTTGTTAAAAGACTGAGCTTTATTGTTGTGTTCATTGTATTTCCTATGCTGTTTTATGTAGGTTCGATTTTATCGAACACTTAGATTCTTATAATAAATAGTAAGGCTAATTCTATTTTGTGAAGATTGCCCTCTCTGTGGCTTCTATTTGTGTGTTTATTTCCTTGGGGTAGCCTAAACATAGAGATAGGGTGGTGAGGTTTTATACTCTTGATATTCAAAAGCATGTTTATGATACTGATGGTTACTGTCTATAGTACACAGTTTAAACAGCGTTGAATACATTGCAATAATCGCCAATGAAAAATAACGCCGTCTGTAGCCTCTAAGATGTTTCATGGGCGAATTCTACTTAAATACTCTTAGAGGTATAGATTTAATCTTTGAGATTTTAGAGAGCATAAGCTATAATAATTGTAAAGGAGTATATTTGAAAAGGGTTTATTTTTTAAGGATTTGGCTCATTTTTTTAGCACTTTCTATATTTACATTTGGGGCAAAAGTAAAATATAGTAGATGGGATAGAAGCATGACCTTTGAACAGTATCTTCAAAAATTTCATATAGATAAAAAGATAATTGATACATTAGATAGAGATGACCAATCACTTATTTCAGAAATTGGATATGCCCATAAATATTATGAACTTATCGCCTCTAATGGAGTTTTGCTTCAATCTCTTATTCCTATTGGAGAAGAGTTACAAGCCCATCTTTTTAGAACACATACAGGGTATAAACTCGAAATTATTCCTATTGCTTATCAAAAAGATACTCATATCGCAATTCTCTCTGTTGATAAATCTCCTCATGCTGACATTATTAATAAAATTAAAAATAGAAGACTTGCTAATGAATTTACACGTGTACTAAAACACTCTGTTAATTTTCGAGGAGTAGAAAAAAAAGATAAGATTGTCATTGTCTATGACCAAAAGATGAGACTAGGACAACCATTGGGTGTTCCTGATATTAAAGTTGCAATGTTAGAGTCTCATGGTAAAAAAAACTATGTTTTTAAGCACAGTGATGGGAAGTATTACAATGCTGAGGGAAAGGCATTAATTCAAAAATATATGGGTAAACCTCTTCATCATCTTATTATTACTTCTCCCTTTACAACCCGACGTTGGCATCCTGTACTTCATAAATGGAAAGCACATCATGGTATTGACTGTAGAGCAAGAAGAGGTACTCCTATCTTAGCAGTAGCTGATGGAAAGGTTGTCTATTCTGGGTGGATGAGTGGCTATGGACGTGTTATAAAAATTCGTCATAAAGATAAGTATCTTACTCTTTATGCTCATCAGAGTCGTCTTAAAGCTAAGGTGGGTAAGTATGTAAAAAAAGGGGAAATTATTGGATATACAGGAAATAGTGGACGAAGTACAGGTCCTCATCTGCACTTTGGACTTTATAAAGATGGACGGCCTATTAACCCTATGCGTCTTGTAAAATTTACTACAGATGGATTAACAGGGAGTGACAGAGAACATTTTTTAAATCGAAAAAGAAAATATACTAAAATTATCAATAAAATTGAAGAGGAGAACTTACCATCTTATGTGTGGAACACTGTAAATGACATCTATGTTCTTCCAAAAATGAAAACCTATTATCAAAATCGAGGCTGGTAGTGAAAAATATAATTAAAAACTTTAGTTTAGAGCCTTTGAACGAGGCAAAATTTGTTAAAACATCTTTGGCAACTTATGAGCAAAATGGTATTAAAAAGTCTTGGGAGATTGTAGAATCTCATGACTCTGTTGCTATTCTACTCTATCATACAGAGAGAAAAACATTTGTTTTAGTTAAACAGTTTCGCCCTCCTGTATATCACCGAAATAGTGATGGTATGACAGTAGAGATGTGTGCAGGGCTAATTGATAAAGATAAATCCTTAGAGCAGATAGCAAAAGAGGAGATAGAAGAGGAGTGTGGGTTTAATGTTCCTCTTGAAAAGATAGAGCGTATAACCAAAGTTTTAAGCTCTGTTGGAACTTCTGGTGGTAGCCAAACTATATACTATGCAGAGGTAAATGAATCTATGAGAGTTAGTCAGGGTGGGGGCATAGATGATGAGCTAATAGAGGTGGTTGAAATACCTGTAGAGAAAGCCAAAGAGTTTATATTTGATGAGAGCATAGGTAAAACAGTTGGCTTGATGTTTGCTATTTTGTGGTGGTTTGATAAGTAGGGTGTAGACCTAGGCTGTCGAAAAACCCAAAAATAAGCCAATTATTTATTCCTCAAAAGT
>JALUKJ010000288.1 GCA_027056615.1 Campylobacteraceae bacterium
ATGACCAAGATGATGACAATGCAACACATAACCCAGGACACAATGGTAACCACGACGGAATGAATGATGACAATAATGAAACTCATAATCCAGGGCATGACCAAGATGATGACAATGCAACACATAACCCAGGACACAATGGTAACCATGACGGAATGAATGATGACAATAATGAAACTCATAATCCAGGGCATGACCAAGATGATGACAATGCAACACATAACCCAGGACACAATGGTAACCATGACGGAATGAATGATGACAATAATGAAACACATAACCCAGGACATGACCAAGATGATGACAATGCAACTCATAATTCTGGAGATAATGAGAATAATAATGGCGTAGATAGTGATAATGATACTCACAACTCTGGAAATGCTGATGTAGATAGTGATAATGACACTCATAACTCTAATAATGATGATTAAAAATATATGAAATAATTATAAATATTACTTTTAATTTAAGACCATCGTCCTTGCCATTAAGTTAAGGATTCTGTAACAATTTAATAGAATTAATTATCAAATAAAATTGATAATATTACATCTGTGTCATTCCCATCTCTAGGGGAAGACGCAGTGGTAAACTTTTAGCCTTGTTTATTAAAGTAATCTTATTTTATAGGGGTTGAAATCCTTAACTTTAAAAAATAATATATTTTCTCATGCTTTCTTAAAATAATGATATATATCTGGCTTTTATTCTCTTGTTAGGTTGATATAAAAAAAATCTATTTGCTTTTGTAAGTATATACTTTTATTTTAATTTAGTATAAATAGTAATAATAAATAAAAAATTATTGAAAATAGGGTGTTAACAATCTTTTTTAAAGTATTGTTACATTATTATGCCATAAAATTAAAAAATAAAGGGAAAAAATGAAAAAAAGTTTAAAAACTATAATACTCTCTAGTGCCATTTTATCATTAGTTGGATGTGGCGGTGGAGGCTCTAGCGGCGACTATAGAGGCGGTATGGATGGACATCATAATAAAAACGAAGTTACTACTGCCTATTTTGGCGATAAAGTTAATAATAGAATTGATGTAGTAGATGTTGAAAATATGGAATTAAAAGATACTATTCCTACTGGACATCAAAAAACTTATGCGGCTGAAGTTGTAAAAATTCATGGGCAAGAGCATAGTAACAATAAAAAAATGTATGTAGATAACAGAGGTAGTGATTATATTGATGTATTAGATAGTGCTACAAATACTATTACTAAAAGTATTCATTTACGTTTTCACCCAAGAAGCATAGATGTAGAAGAAGATACAGGCTTAGTTGCAGTATCTGGTGTTGATAAACCAATGATTGCAGTTATTGATGGAAAAACGGATAAACTCTTAGCAACTGCCGGAAGAAATGTAGTTACATATCCAACAACAAGCGGACATAGTTATGTTTCAAGTGGGACATTAGCTTGTGGACATCCACATTGGTTAGATAAAAACCATGTAGCACTACTTGATAGACAAGCTATGAAAATTATTACATATAAATTAGTTAATAATAACGGGACTTATAGTTTAGTGAAGCTAAATGAAGTTAATACGCCATCTCCAGTGCATAACTTAATTCCGCCAAAAGTACATGGACACGAAGGACACCACAGCGGTGGACATACATATCCGATATTTTATGCAACGGCAGAAGGTTCAGATAGTGCATATCCATCTGTAATGAAGTTATACTTTTCACCTGCTGAAGGCTTAAAAGTTTTAGAAAACTTAGAACTTAAAAAAGATGGTTTATCTAAAAATGTTATGGGTGTGCATCATCTTAACTTTATTAAAAGAACTCAAGAAATATATGTTGGTTCAGATGAAGGAACACTATTTATTGTAGATTACTCTAGCTCTCCTATGAAAAAGAAAAAAACCGTTAAAGCTGGAAGAGGTGCAGGGCATACTGCACAAATGGAGCATGGTTATTTAGATAACATTGCTATAGTTATTAACCATAAAGATAGATTTATTACAGTAATGAATACCGATACAGATACTAAAATTGCAGATATAAATGTGAGCAAATTGCCACAAAGCGATATGGGTAAAGTGCAAACACAATCGCATCCTCAGTATCACTTCTCTAAAGATGGTAGATATTTTTATATCTTCTTAACTGAGGAAGGTGCTTTAGTAAAGGTAGATTTAGATACCAAGCAAGTTGTTGATAGATTAGTTATTGGCGGTAAAATCGCTATGGGTTCTTTTATAGAAGAAGATAAGTAATTTATATAATCGGTTAAAATAGTACAAATTTAAGGGCACCTCTAAATTATTAGAGGTATCCTTCATTGCCATTAAGTTAAGGATTTTATAGCCATTTCTTGGCTTTAAGCTCAAAGCCGAAAGCTTAAAGCTTGCTATTTCGTCACTCCCACGGAAGTGGGAGTCCACGATTTTAACTGCCTAAAAGTTGAAAAAATACTTTTCGGCAGTTTAAACTGTGGATTCCCGTTTTCACGGGAATGACATGGTGGCAAGCTTTTGGCTTTGTGCTTTAAGTTTAGTGCATTTTATGGAGTTAAAACTCTTAACTTAATGGCAATGGAGGTGCCCTTCAACGCCATTAAGTTAAGCAATTCCTATCCCTAAAAAAATCACAAAAAAGCACAAATAAAAATACTAAACAATAAAGAATTAATACCACTATAGCCACCTATTTAAGGGCATTTGA
>JALUKJ010000289.1 GCA_027056615.1 Campylobacteraceae bacterium
TTCAATTGCCCAATAGGCAACATTTACCATATATGCCATTAAATCTGTTTGAGTATGAGAGAGGTGATATTTTTCTTGAAAAAGAAGGTCTTTTACTAAAATAAGTGTTCTGTTTGGTTGTGCTGACATGGTTTATCCTTGAAAATTTTAATTTTCAAGAGTCCAGTTACCAACATCTCTTGATAAACAAGAAAAAAACAGTGCCTTTAAAGGCAGATTTAACCAATAGACTGATAAAATTCTATCAGCCTAGGTTAGAAGTAGAGTGGTTGGTTTAAGCGCTTCACTGGCTCTACTTCGTTTCTTTCTTGTTCTGATTTCACCATTCTATAGCAATGTTACTTAGAGAAAAATTAATTTTTTTGAATTTTTTATGTTAAATTTTATTTGTAGAACCCTAGAAAAATAGGTGTAATAATGAATTATTTTAAAAGTGATTTTTTAAATCTTTTTTTGGAAATAATTCATTATTGTACCTAGATTTTTAGGGGGTGGTTGATTGACTCAATAAAAAACTTTTATACATTCCTACCTAGGAGCGACAATGCCAATGAATTAAGGAATAAATGTTCGGAATCTGTAGGTTCAATTTTATCGAACGTCAAAACCAAACACAAAAAACAAAATAATATTGATAAAAATTGAATATTAATATAACGTTCGATAAAATCGAACCTACAGGGTTTGAGCTTATTTCATTGGCATTACGCAGGAGCGATGAGAACGAGCAAAAAGAAGATGTTAGTACCTCTTACAATAAACCATCTCCCATCCCCAAAAGACAATAATTACCTTTTGGAGTTTTAACCCTTTGTTTGTAAATTCTGTTACAAGCTCATCTTTTTCATAATCATCTAACTGCTTCCCTGCATCGTTTACAAGGGTCTTTATAACTTTAGAGGTAGGCTTTTTCTCTGCTCTTTTTATATATTTAAACTCGACTAACCCCACATACTTAACATAAGGATTAAGAGGTTTTAGTAAAATATCGGCAAACCCTTTATTTAACTCCTCTTCGCTTTTGATTACATAGTATGGAGTCAATGACAAATAGGCTAAGTACATAGATTTGACGGTCTGTTCACTATAGATGTAGTCTCTAATTCCTGTGTTCTCTTTAATTTGAGTAGCTAGATACTTAAAAACCTCAATATCACCATGTAGTGCAAACTCTGCTAATAAATCCGAGAGTTTATCTGTATTTAATACAAAGGCTCTCTCTAATTCTAACGCATCTTTTAGAAAATCTATGTCTATTCGTTTTACCGTTTCATTTGGGATTTTTAGACTAAGTTTTAATCTTCTGTCTTGAATAGTTACCAATCCTAAATAGAAGAGTAGAGATTTAAAATTTTCCTCTTTGGTAAGATTTAAGGCACTAAAGTCTTGAACCAAATTACTAATGGTGATAGGCTCTCCACCTATAAGTGTTTGCATTGTTTTAAAATTACCATTGAGCTTTTTATTTGTATAGATAATGCTTCTTAGTTTTGAGTAGTCACTTCTTACATTTATATCTATCATCTCTCTTGGTAACTCATCTTCACCAAGATAGGCTTTTATAAAATATAAGACCATATCACTATTGTAGATAGGTGTGTTTTTATAGTTAAACTTATAGTGATTATACCACTCCTCAAGTACAGACTCTTCTACTCTATTCTCTAATTTATAATAGGCTAAAGCCTCTTTTGTCTCTTTGGTTGTAAAGCCCACCATATTATGAAAGGTAGGGTGTAGTGAGATATTATCTCCAATATTAAAGCCACTTGTTACATCATACATGGTCATAGGCGTAACACCTGTTATAAACATCCTCTTAATTGGAGCATTGTTTCCTGTTGTTCCTGCTTTTAGGGTTGTAAAAAACTGTTTAAAGGGGGCTGTCTTTTTTGTCACGATATTTAGATAATCTTCTTGGCTATTTAAAAAAAGTTTGTTTGCAAAGTTGTCGTATTCGTCTATCATTACATAGAGATTTAAATTATTACTTTTAAAATAGCTAAATAGAGCATCAAGCAAATCAATAGGGTCATCTGAACTTTTTATATTTAAATTATATCTCTCTATAAAACTATTTGTATGTCTTAAAAGATAGTTTCTAAAACTCTGCTCTACATTGTAGATGTTAATAGCACTAAAATCAAACCGTAAAACCATATAACTACTTGCCTCTTTAGTTCTATGGTTTAAAATATAGGTATCTTTAAAGATAGCGTTAAACTCATCTTTAAAATAGATGTCATAATAGGCTTCTAAGATAGCTACAAAAAGAGATTTTCCAAAGCGTCTTGGGCGTAAAAACATTAAAAAGCGTCCATATTTTTCACACTCTTCAATATAGTTTGTTTTATCAATAAAATAGTAATTTTCTGTTTTTAAAAGCTTAAAATCACTTATGCCGTAGGGTATCTTTTTCATATTCATATTTGAATCTTTTTTACTTTATTATATCATAACTGATAATCACTCATTACGGGGGGGGTCAGGTCACAAATACAAAGTAATCTGTGACTAGGATACTTAATTAAACTTAGGTTGATAATTAAACTGTGTATTTATGACCTCGTATATGTTAGATATAATGTTAACAGAGAGTCACAGTAAGTAATATATCGTATAGTCACCTAAGGCAACCAATTTATTATTAAAAAGATAAATTAGTTAGCCTGTGGGTCAGTCAGATAGTT
>JALUKJ010000290.1 GCA_027056615.1 Campylobacteraceae bacterium
GCAATCAAAATAAATCCAACATATCCTGAACCAAAAAATCTTTTAGTAGTTGATTTTCTGTTCCATGATGGTCTTGCACGTACTCTATATATCATCGATTGAGCATAGATACCAAAAATGCCTATGGCTAAAGTTATTGCCTCTACAAATAAAAGAGCAAACCCTTTAACTTCAAAATAGTACATTCCTGCTACTACTGTAGCCAATCCTGTATAGACTCCTAAAGCAATCGCCTCACGACTTAACCATGAGGTTTTCCAATTTTTCATAGCACTCATTGCCATAATAGGGCGACCTAAATGCAGAGCAGATAGTGGTAATCCAATAGCAGATGGAAGAAGTGCCACTATAGCCATGCCTAGAGTTGTCTGAGGTAGATTAAAACCTAAAGAGAACAATAGTTGACCTAAAAAGAGAGCTAAAAATGCTCCTAGAGAGACCTGTGTTAAAACGGTCATAAAGACCAAAGGCAACTCTGCATGAGCAGGTTTTAGTATTCTCTCATCGGCAGGTTTCATCTTTGGCATATCTTCAGGAAGCGTATAACGTGTAGTCGGTTTAGTAATCTCAACATCAGGCAGATGAGGTGCAACCCCCTCTCTCTCCATACCATGTTTTATCCACTCCTCTTTGTGTACTACCTCTATCTCAATAGCTCCAGCAGGACATGCTTGAACACATGCAGGAGTCTCACCCACAGCTAGTTTGTCATGACACATATCACACTTGGTAACAATACCACGGTCATAGTTCATTACTGGCACTTCATAAGGGCAGTTCCATGTGCAGTATTGACAACCTATACAAGAGTCATCATCATGCCAAACAATTCCATTCTCTTCAAACTTAACATAAGAGTTGGTTGGACAACCATGCAGACACTCAGGCTCAATACAGTGGTTACATGACATAGAATTAAAAAACTGTAAGACATTAGGAAACTCTCCCCCCTCCATCTCTCCGACACGTCGCCACTTCACCTCTGGTGGATTGTTTTGTAGCTCATTACATGCAGCTTCACAACAGTGACACCCTACACAAGCAGTTGCATCAAAGTGAAAACGATACTGCTCACCCTCTTTTAGTTCAGGAATATCTATGCTGTAGTTACCACACTGCATTCCTGTCTGGGCTTTATGGTCAATAAACGACTCCAATGGTGTATTGTTACTCATTTTCTAAACCTTTTAGTTCTATTAAAATCTCAGAAAAGACCTGTGGTCGTTGATGTTTATTTTCATGAGTCATATTGTAAACAATCTCACTTAACTTAAGAGGTACTTTAGGGTTTAGCTTTGTCACCTCATCACGCTTAATCTTTCTTGGTTTAAGCTTGTCAGGCTCTAGGTCAGTAACAGAGGCAAACCTCTTCTCTCCTGTTAAGAGCTTAAATAGTTTTAGTCCAAAACCAAAAATTTCAAAGTTCTCTTTTTTACCATTTTTAGGCTCTTTATCTAAATCAAGAGTAACACCCAAATCTAAAACCTCATTTAAAATGTAGTTTATCTTAGTATAGAATGCAAGAGCTTGAAAAGAGTAGTTAACTGATAAATAACGGTCATCAAACGCTTCAAAGGTTTCAGCTCTATGTTTATGCTCTGCGTAAGCTTTTAGTAGATACTTCACATGATATTTTGCTTCTGTTAGAGGAATACCTTTGTGTAAAGTATGTGCCTCTTTAGCTTCACGTGTAATCTTTCCACCTAAAAAAATATGAACACCTTGCACACGCTCACCTTTGGCATTTTTAGCTTTACAACCCTCTAAGCCAATATCTGCAATACCATGAACTCCACACCCTTTAGGACATGCCGACCAGTTCATGCGTACATTAGCATTGGCAATAGGAACTTCACTATTTAAAAAGTGAGCCATTTCAACAGCATCTGGTTTGTTAGCAATAAGCCCATAGGAGCAAGTTAGAGTCCCTGCACAAGCTATCATATCTGAGAAATAGAGGTTGTTGTACTGTTCATACTTTTTAACCAATTCAGATGACTCATACTCTTCAATCCTATCTTGTGGAATATTTACTACAAATAGATTTTGGTCGTAGGAGAGTCGAATGTTCCCATCTCCAAACTCCTCTGCTAACTTTGAAGCCTCTATCATATCTGTTCCGTTAAATACACCAGATGGAACAATTATCTTGTGAGAAAAGAGACCATTTCGACCTAAAACCTTATTTGCCCCAAGAGCAATATTTTGAGACTGAACCATAGTAATACCTGCTGTAGCAAACTCAACTCCAGCCTCTGTCTTCACAGCATCTATAAAGTTCTCAATACCTACATCATTAAGTAGATAGACCAAAC
The DNA here is from genome assembly GCA_027056615.1 of Campylobacteraceae bacterium. Lineage (GTDB taxonomy): Bacteria > Campylobacterota > Campylobacteria > Campylobacterales > Sulfurovaceae > UBA1140. The sequence goes on from JALUKJ010000290.1 coordinate 2,316, forward strand.
GGTTCTTATTTCTATTGTCTCTATAACCATACTTTTTAAATACAATTAAAAGAGATTTAAAAAAGAGTGGCACTTCCTCTTTTGTTACAAAACAGTTTGCATCTTGACCCTGCATTCCAACTCTTGCCCCAAGATAGACGTTAAAACCAAAAATTCCATCTTTTTGAGCCAAGACAAAATTACAATCGTGTCCGAAAATGTTACATGAATTTGAGAGAGAACCTAAAATCCCTGTATTAAATTTTCGAGGAAGAGCAGAAATCCACTCCTCTCTCTCTCCAAATATCTCTTGGAGTTGGTTAATAATTGGCATAGTCTCTATAATGTTGTCATAAGCTATCCCATCAAGTGGGTCTGTTACAATATTTCTAGGGTTATCTACCCCTGTCTGAAAGGTACTAATGCCAACCTCTTTAAGCTCTGCTAAAACCTTAGCAATATCTTCAATTTTTAAGTAACGCAACTCTACTTGCATACGTGTAGTAATATCAATATAGTCATTACCATACTTTTGAGCAACCTCTCCAATACGCCGTGCTTGTGGGGCTGTGAGTTGTCCAGCAGGTATTCTAACCCTTAACATAAAGTCTTCGCCCTTATCAAAAAGACCAAAACATTTTAGAAAGTAAGCAGAGTCCTCTTTAGCTAACCCCTCATACCCAGCTTGGGCAATCTCTTCAAGCTTTTCATAAACCTCCATTGGAGATTTAAGAGCTTTTGTTGTCTCTACTTTATTTATTTTTTTACTTCGTGCTTCTAGTGCTTTTGCCAAAATAGACATGTGTACCCCATTTGTGAATTGATTATATTATTATAATAAAAAAGTCAAAATTACAATTGAATTAATTGTATATTAATTAATCAATTTAAAAAGTAAATTGATTACTTTTTAATCACTAAAATTACATAAAAAATAAAAAATTATTGTTATAATTCTCATAACTTAAAATTAACAGGAGATATTATGGCAGGATTTAAAGCGTTAAAAGGACAAGGGCATTCACCAACACTTTTTGCAGCATTTTTATATTTTGACTTTTCATTTATGGTGTGGACAATGCTTGGACCACTCTCAACAGAGATTGCAGAATCTCTAGCAATGCACGGTTTTACAATGACGGCTGCTCAAAAGGCAACACTACTCTCTATACCTATTCTTTCAGGAGCATTATTAAGAATACTTCTTGGATTTGGGGTCGATAAATTAGGAGCAAAATTAACAGCACTGCTCTCACAAGCTATTGTTATCTCGGTTCTCTTTTACGCTTTCTTTAGAGGGGAAAACATTACATATAATGAACTCTTAGTAGTAGCACTTGGTCTTGGTTTTGCAGGGGCTTCATTTGCTGTAGCACTTCCACAAGCTGGTCAATGGTATCCACCAAAGCTTCAAGGAATTGTACTAGGTATTGCAGGGGCAGGAAATGTTGGTGTGGTACTTGACTTCTTGTTTGCTCCAAAAATTGCAGAGTTATGGGGTTGGTCAGCTGTATTTTTAGTGGGTGGTGTTCTATCTACCATTATATTTTTTACCTATATGTTTATGGCAAAAAATGCTCCTGCTGATGTCTATACACCAAACCCTAAAAAATTAAAAGATTATGGTAAACTTCTAAAAGATAAAGATACATGGTGGTTTAACCTCTTTTATGCCATTAGTTTTGGTGGATTTGTTGGGTTTGCAGGATATATGAAAGTCTACCTTATGAACACCTATCAAGCCGATATGTCAGCGTTTGGTATTGATTGGTTCAATGAGCCAAATGTTAAAGTAATTGCAGGATATTTTGGAGCATTAACCATTTTTGCAGGAGCTGTTTTACGACCTGTAGGTGGAGCTGTTGCCGACAAATTAGGAGGAATTAAATCACTCTACTTCTTCTTTGGTTTTGTAGCAATCTTAACACTACTTAATGCAATAGTAACTTTACCATTTGCTGTAGCTATTTTGGTACTTTTCTTAATTATGGCAAGTCTTGGTATGGCAAATGGTGCTGTATTCCAACTTGTTCCACAACGATTTGGTAAAGATATTGGTATTATGACAGGAATTATCGGTGCTGCTGGTGGACTTGGTGGTACAGCTCTTATTAAGACTCTTGGTTGGAGTAAAGGTGCATTTGATGGCTACTCTGCTGGATTTATGATTTTTGCAGGAGTTGTTCTTGTGGCTATTATTGGTATCTCAATGGTTAAAACACGTTGGAGAACCACTTGGGGTGTTCAGGCTGGTGGTCGAATTTAATCGAACTTTCACTCGTTCCCAGAGTCTCGGTCAATGCCAATGAATTAAGGAATAAATATTCAAAAACTGTAGGTTCGATTTCATCGAACGGATTGTTTTATGGGCTTCAATTTTTTGTTCGATAAAATCGAACCTACAGGATTTGGGCTTAATGCAATGGCATTGACTAGGACGTTGGGAACGAGAGGTTATCAAGTCAAAGAAAGGAAACTTCTAATGTCCAAACAAAACATCAAAACTTCAGGCTTCTCACTTGTCAAAGGAAAAGAGCTAACAGGTGACGACTACTTTGACGTAAAAACCATAGATAACTTTACTATTGCTATTGTATGTGATGGAGTAGGTTCTGCTGATGAGGGGGCTGAAGCTGCACGTCGTGTAACAAACTACCTTATGAGTAACTTTAAAAATCGTCCACAGAGTTGGAGCATTGAGAAGTCTATTAAGACTTTTATTAAATCTATCAATGCTATTCTTTATGAAGATTCCATGGTTAACTATGAACGCCCTGAACTTGTAACAACATTAACATTAGTTATTATTGAAGGAGACAGACTCTATGGTGCAAATGTTGGTGACAGTAGAGTATATCTTTTAAGAGATAACGAACTCTCTCAACTCTCTAAAGACCATGCAATGGAAGAGGAGGGATATGAGGGAGTATTAACCAAAGCTATGGGGATTGATAAAGAGGTTGAACCCTACTATTTTGAAAATATTATCAACAAAAAAGATAAAATTCTACTCTGTTCTGATGGTCTATATACAGTTTTAGACAAAGACAGCATTAAAGAGTATACACAAAATGGTTCACACTATATTGTTAAAAAAGCCTCTAAACTCATGGAAGATAACCTTCCTGATGATACTACAGCTGTTACTATTGACATCTTAGATATTGACCAAGTAGAGAAGCTAAAACAGCAAGACCTTATTATTCCAACTAGCTTAGATAAAGGTATGATTATAGATGGCTACAAGCTTGAAAAATCTCTTATTCAAAACAATCGTACTTGGCTCTGTTCTAAAAGGGGTCAAAATTATGTACTTAAGTTTGCTCCTCTTGAAGCTATAGATGACCCTACCATCCTTGACCTATATGTAAAAGAGGCATGGAACTCAAACAGACTAAAGGCAGGGTTCTTTCCTAAAGCTGTCATTCCTAAAAATCGTACCTATCGTTACTATGTTATGAAGATGGTAGAGGGAGTTGACCTAAAAGAGCATCTAAAAAAACGTAAGCTCTCTGTAGATGACACGGTCAATCTTGCAAAGATGCTTCTAAAAATGAGTCAATATCTACTTAAATTTGACCTTGTTCATGGAGATATTAAACCTGAAAATATTATGGTCAGTGAACGAGATGGAAAACATATCTTTAAAGTTATTGACTTTGGTTCTATGACAGAACTATACAGTACTACCTCAAATGCAGGAACACCATCTTACTTAGCTCCTGAACGTTTTATAGGCAAAAGTATTAGCGAGTCAACAGAAATCTTCTCTATTGGTGTTACTCTATACGAAGCTCTTACTCAAAAGTTCCCTTATGGAGAGATAGAGCCTTTTCAAACTCCTAGTTTTAAAAAAGTTATACCACTAAGTAAATACAACAAAAATATTCCTCAATGGCTCTCATCTGTCATATTTAGAGCAGTAGAGAAAGAGTCTGATTTACGTTATAAAAACTACTCAGAGATGATGTTTGAACTCTCTAATCCACAAAAAGTAAAACCCTATTTTGATAAAAAAGCTTCACTTATAGAGAAACAACCTGTGCTATTTTATAGAACACTATTTACTATTTCTTTGATTGTTAATTTTATTTTGATTGGGTTGTTATTGAAGTAGAATTTTAAAAAAATTTTAGTAATTTTTCTTCTTATATGCATTCCCACGGAGACCGCAATGCCATTGAATTAAGTCCAAATCCTGTAGGTTCGATTTTATCGAACAAAAAATTGAAGTCCATAAAACAATCCGTTCGATGAAATCGAACCTACAGTTTTTGAATATTTATTCCTTAATTCATTGGCATTGACGGAGACCGTGGGAACGAGCTAATGAGCTAAGGTCACTAATTAAAGTGAAAAGGGAACAGTTAAGTAAGCTTGAACAGTATTACCATCAAGGTCTTTATGAGTACCTTTTGCATCTGTATTAATAAATGCAACAGTTGTATCAACTGGTCCAATTTTTGTAGTTGCTGTTAATGCAGCTTCTTTTACATCACTGTTTAATGAATCTGTATCAACAGAGGTATAATTGAAACCAAGTTGAGCAGTTCCTACATCATAACCTGCACCTACAGCAATAGTTTGAGCTTTACGAGAACCTACTAGACCATAGTTCCAAAAAGCTTCTGTATAAAGTTTTGACTCACCACCACCTGTAGCAATATTTGCAATATCAATTTTTCCAGCAGAACTTCTTTTTGAGTAAGCAATATGTGCATCTAGTGGACCAGCAGCATAACCAACTTTTACAGCAGCAGCTTGACTACTGTTTGCAGCACCATTTTTTTTAGCATTTGCATATTGAAGACCAGCAGAAATCTCTTTAGTTATAGATGTATCAGCTTGTAACCAGTATGCTTTTGCTACAGTTGGAATTTGGTAGTACCAAGCTTGTGCAGCTGTATTTGGAATACTTTTGTTAATTAAACCAAATGCATAAGCTGGGCTACTAGAAGTAGTTGCATTCCCATCAAAATCAACAAATCCAGTATTACCATTAGCAGCATTTACAGTTTTAGCATCACCGTTTCCTCTACCAACCCATGCAGCAACAAGTGTAGTATCTTGAATATCATTGTTAACAGCTACAGCTGCATCAAATGTATTTGGTACAATATTCCATGTTTCAGAGTAGAAGAATGGAGTATCAAGTGCTTGACGACCAACTACTAAAGTTGTATTTGCTACTTTTGCAACAATATTTGCTGTATCAATATACATTTGGTCTGCAACACCACCATTATGATTTACCCATGTTCCAGAAACCAATTCATTTTCTAAACCAAGTGTAGAAACACCAGTTAAACCAGCATTAACAGTAATACCTTCTTTTAAATCTCTTGAATATTTAAGTTCAAGTGCTGTATCACCAATTGAACCTGCTTTACTAAAAAGGTCATTATCTCCACCATCTGATGTACTATAGAATAATTTAGCATCTCCAGATAATTTAGCATCACCTGCCATAGCTGTTGTTACAGCCAAAGCTGTAATCAAACTTAATTTTATAAACTTCATTTATTTACTCCTTTTAATATGAAATTGTATGACCATAATAGCATAAAAGAATTTACTTTTACAAATATATAGTCATAATTTTATATAAAAACAAAATATTATGTTACTTTGTAATTTTAGCATACCTATATTATAGAGAAATATATATTTTTATACTTGTCTATTTTTTATACAATAATAAATAGTTTTTTAGTGCATAAAATAGATATAATCGAGAAGATAAAAATAAAGGAGTAAGTTTATGAAAAATAAATTTTTAGCACTGCTAACACTGTTAGCTCTTCCTGTTCTTACATTTGCTGAGGACAAACTCGATTCAGGTGATACAGCATGGATGCTGGTCTCTACTGCATTTGTTATGTTAATGACACCAGCTGGTTTAGCACTATTTTATGGTGGTATGACACGAAGTAAAAATGTTTTAAATACAATGGGTATGAGTTTAATAGCATTTGCTGTTGGTACTCTTGTATGGGTTATTGCAGGTTATAGTATTGCTTTTGGACATGGTGATTTTATTGGAACAGGAAAAATTCTCTTAGCAGGAATTACAGACAAGAGTTTACATGGTTCAATTCCTGAGCTTCTATTTGTTGCATTTCAAGGAACATTTGCAGCTATTGCTGTAGCTATTGCTAGTGGTTCAATGATTGAAAGAGTAAAATTTTCAACATTTACAATATTCTCTGCTCTTTGGATTTTAGCAGTATATGCACCAATTACACACTGGGCATGGGGTGGAGGTACAACTCTAAACTTTGGTGAGATGGATTTTGCTGGTGGTACTGTTGTTCATATTAATGCTGGTATTGCAGGTTTTGTTGTGGCTATGA
>JALUKJ010000291.1 GCA_027056615.1 Campylobacteraceae bacterium
GTAGTATTTGGTAAGGAGAAGATATGTCAAGAGTAGGAAAACAACCTGTAACCGTTGCTAACGGTATTGATGTATCTGTTGATGGTACAGCTTTAGTTGCTAAAAAAGGTAACTTAGAGAAAAGACTTGAAACTCATGGTAGAGTTGGAATCTCTATTGATGGAAATGAAGTAACATTTTCAAAAGTAGGTGAGGCTAAAGAGAGTTCAGCTTTTTGGGGAACATATAGAGCGTTATTTGCTAATATTATTGAGGGACTTGATAAAGGTTTCCAAAAATCTTTAGAGATTAATGGTGTTGGTTATAGAGCTGCTGTTCAAGGTAAAACACTTAATTTACAACTTGGTTTTTCACATCCAATTGATTTTGCTATTCCAGAGGGTGTAGAGATTACTGTTGAGAAAAATATTATCCATATTAAGGGTACAGACAAACAGACTATTGGTCAAGTTGCTGCTGAGATTAGAAGCTTTAGACCACCAGAGCCTTACAAAGGTAAAGGTGTTAAGTATACTGATGAAGTTATTGTCAGAAAAGCTGGAAAATCAGCAAGTTAATAGGAGCATAAGATGTTAAAAAGTATTCAAAAAAGAAAAAACAAACTTAGAATTCAACGTAAACGAAGAGTAAGAGGTAAGATTTCTGGAACAGTAGAACTTCCAAGAGTATCTGTTTTTAAATCAAACAAACATTTTTATGCTCAAGCTATTGATGATGTTGCAGGAGTTACTCTTGCTTCAGCAGATGGTCGTAAAATGGGTTTAAAATCAAATATTGAAGATGCTAAAAAAGTAGCTGCGGCAATGGCAGATGCTCTTAAAGCTAAAAACATCGAAACAGTTGTTTTCGATAGGAACGGTTATCTCTATCATGGTGTTGTTGCAGCATTTGCAGACGCTTTACGAGAAGCTGGAATTAAGTTTTAAGGAGAAGATGAATGTTAGCAGAAAATATCGATAGAGAAAAATTTGAAGAGAAAATCGTAAACATTGGTCGTGTTACTAAAGTTGTAAAGGGTGGTAGACGTTTTAGATTTACTGCTCTTGTAGTGATTGGTGACAAAAATGGTACTATTGGTTATGGTACAGGTAAAGCGAAAGAGGTTCCAGATGCTATTAAAAAAGCAGTTGATGACGCTTTCAAATCTCTTGTAAAAGTTAATATTAAGGGTACAACCATTGCTCATGATGTTCAACAAAAAACAGGTGCAAGTCGTATTATTTTAAGACCAGCATCTGAAGGTACAGGGACAATCGCAGGTGGTGCGATGAGACCAGTACTTGAACTTGCAGGTATTCAAGATGTTATTGCAAAATCATTGGGTTCAAACAACCCAAACAACCTTGTAAGAGCAACTATTGATGCTCTTGTAAAGATTAAAAAGTAAGGGAGTAGATATGGGTTTACATAATTTACAACCAGCAGCAGGTTCAACACGTAACAGAAAACGTGTTGGTCGTGGTCAAGGTTCAGGAACAGGTAAAACTTCAGGACGTGGTAACAAAGGTCAGAAGTCAAGAACTGGTTACTCAGCTAAAAGAGGTTTTGAGGGTGGTCAAATGCCACTCTACAGAAGATTACCAAAAATTGGTTTCTCTTCAAGAGTAATTAAACCACACTCAATTAATGTTGAGAAAAACAAAGCCATTGCAGAGCTTGATGAGATTACATTAGAGACAATTAAGTCTGTATATAAACTTAACAAATCTGTAGCAAAAGTAAAACTTATTGGTGCTACTGCTAAAGATTTAGCAGATAAAATCAAAGATGAAGCTGTTACAACGAGTGGTAACTAACCATGAGTAATGCTTTAACTCAGAAAATACTGATTACTTTTGGATTTCTATTTGCCTACAGAGTTTTAGCATACGTACCCGTTCCTGGTGTTGACACTGCCGTCATTGCGTCATTTTTTGATGGAACTGGTATGGGTGGAATGGCAAACCTATTTTCAGGTGGAGCCATTCAACGATTTTCAATTATTTCACTAGGAATTATGCCTTACATTACAGCCTCTATTGTAATGGAACTACTTGCCGCAACTTTCCCAAATATTGGTCAGATGAAAAAAGAGCGTGATGGAATGCAAAAATATATGCAAATCATTCGTTATGCAACTATATTTATTACCCTTGTTCAAGCTTTTGGTGTCTCTGTAGGACTTCAAAATATGCAAGGTGCTGTACTTATGGACCCAACTACATTTACCATTATTACAACAGTTTCTATGTTGACAGGTACTATGTTACTTATGTGGATTGGTGAACGTATTACACAAAGTGGTATAGGTAACGGTATTTCACTTATCATTTTTGCTGGTATTGTCTCAAGAATCCCTGCAGCTATTGGTAATACTATGACCTCTGTTAATACAGGTGCATTATCATTTATTACCGTACTTGCAATATTAGCTATTGTCTTAGCAACTATTTTTGTCATTATCTATGTTGAACTTGGAGAGCGTAGGGTTCCTATCTCTTACTCAAGAAAAACAATTATGCAAAACCAAGACAAAAGAGTAATGAACTATATTCCAATCAAAGTAAACCTTTCAGGGGTAATTCCTCCAATTTTTGCTTCGGCTGTTTTAATGTTTCCTATTACCCTTTTAGGTCATACAGATAACAGTATTGCTAAAGCAATTGCAGATACATTAGCCCCTGGGGGTATTGGATTTAATAT
>JALUKJ010000292.1 GCA_027056615.1 Campylobacteraceae bacterium
TCTTTATATCGTAGCTCTATCTCCCTCTCTTCATAACTCAATAGTGCCTTATCTTTAGAGGGGTAAACATCAACATTACCCTCTTCTACAATACATTTCAACTCTACCTCAAAAAGAGTATGCCGATTCTGTTCAAGATTAAACTCTTTGCCACTTATTGTTGGGTCTATTTTAGTATCATTAGACATTGTAATAGTTACGATATAACCATCATTATAAGGTCTCCATAAAGCTTCTATTTTGGCTTTTTCATTGAAAATTTTATACTGTTTAGTACCATATAGAGAAAACTCTACCTCTTTACCATCATCTGCTAAATAGTTCTTTTTCCATAACTCTCCAATATACTGCCCCTGTTCATTTCTATCACTCTCTTTAATATATTGAACAGCATTATAAAACACCCTAAGCTTAATATCTGCACCCACAATAAAAAATGAAAAACCTGCTGAAGAGGGAGGAATATATCTCTTCTCTTTTTTTACTAATTGAACTTCCTCTTCATCTTTAAATTCACTCTCTGAGTCAAATCCCTCTTCTCCTTCTAAAATAGGAAAAAGAAAACCTGTAAAGTATCTATCTAAAGGTTTTTGTCCAACTAAAAGATTCTCTTTTAATTTAGTTCCAATGAGTTGTTGCTTTGTTAAATTTATAAATTTATCTCTTTTTTCTTTTAAAATCAAAGTACTTTCCAAATCATATTTATATTTAACAATATTATATGAAAAATATACTTTATATCTATAATATTGAACCATTTATATTCAAATAAAGAGCTATGCATACAATTTAAATACAAGAAGAACTAAAACACCTCAAACAAAATCTCTTTTAACCTCTCTCTCATCTCTTTAGGTAGTTTTTTTTGATTTGAGAATATAAAAAATGGTACAGAGTTTGCACGAGAGACTTTTAACCTTTTTCTAACAGTAGAGATTTCATCTATAAGTACAGTTTTTTCTCCATCATAGAGCAGAAAGTTTTTATCTAAACCAATGGACAAAGAGATAATAGAATAGGCATAGTAGTTATCTCCCTTGCTATACATCTCTCTAAGCTTCTCTAAACTCTCTTCTAGTCTCTTTCTCTGTTCTCCTGTAATAACTCCAAACTTTTCCCTAAAAAGAAAACGCTCCTCTTTACTAAGCCCCAAAGTATTGTAAAACTCAGATAGGTTTTTCCAGTTGGCTTTAAAGATATTTTTACCAAAGAGTATGTCTTCAAAAGCTGCTAAATAGTAACGTTCTTGATAGGTTAACGTAAGTTGATACTTTATTTTAAAGTACTCTTTTTTAAAAAGAGATATTAACCAGTTCTCATCAAGTTGAGAAATAATATCTAACTGTTTAGAGGGATTCTTCTCAGCATTAAACTTCCACATCATCGCAATGGTCTGATAGAGAAGTTTGTCTTTAGGCACAACTAAGAGATAATCTTTTGCCAAAAAAGTAATAACCTTTTCTAACAGCGTATCTAAACGGCTTATGTTATGGGTAAAAAAAACTTTTTTATAGAGGTTAAAACGGCTCTCTAAAAGATGCTCTATATCATAAAGTGCAGAGGTCATAAACGAGAGTTTAAACTCTTTTTGCTCTTTTATTAAAATGGCTTCACGAGTAATACGAAGTAGGTCTGCCGAAGTAGAAATATACCCACTAGCCAACATATCACGATTGATATAGTCTATACGATCAGCATCAACGGTAGAGGCTATATACTGATGTAAAGTTTTATAGGAGAACTCCTCTGTTACTACATCGTCAAATATATTTTTAACGATTAAATAGTAAAGCTTCACCAACTCTTTACTGCTATAACTCTGTTCAGATACTTCATAGTTGAAGAGCATATCTAAGTACTCATAGCCTACACTCTCATGCAGAACCATCTCACCATTTTTAGTAATATCTCTATAAAATTTCAAAAACTTTTTCTGCTCTTTGTTGGGTGTTTTTATCTTATTTATAGAGATATAGAGTCGTTTTAAAGCATACTCTGTTTGGTGAGAAAAAGGGAGATGCCCTACATCATGTAAAAGTCCAGCCAAACGCAGTGCTTGTAGTAAAATAAGATATGTCATATTCTCTTTTTCGGCAAAAGAGGTAGAGAAGGTCAAAAGCGTTCTATCTTTTATTGTTAAAGATTTAAGTTCAATATCTAGCCCATTCTCTTTTATAAGTTTTTTAATAGAACGACGTGCATCTTTTAAGAACTTAGAACGATTTTTACTCGAAGCATTTATAAGCGAATACTTAAACATATAAGAAGCAACATGCATGGTTCCTAAAGAGTGAATATAACGCTTCGTCGTAATAGAAGGAAAAGCAAAGTATGCTAAAGCATTTTGAGAGACAAACATAAGACGGTTAACTATTTTACTTTGTAAAAACTTCTCTTCTACACCTGAATAAGGTATATGCCCATAAACTGTATCATTTACCATTCTGTTATTTTGCATGAGTTACCCTCTATATTTTATAAATTATTTTTTATCCATTATACAATTAATTTCTATAAAAAGTCTATGATATTGTTTTTAATGAAAAAATATTAAAATTAATATCTTCTATATTTTAGAGTATTATTTATTATTAGTTTTAATATGTTTTATTAGGAATTTTTAATAAAAACTATAAAAAGCCTCTTAACTATACTTTTTTTTACACATTTAATT
>JALUKJ010000293.1 GCA_027056615.1 Campylobacteraceae bacterium
TTTATAGACTTTTCTATATTTTCTATTGATTTATTAAAATCTTTTCCTAATTCATCACTAGAATTAACAACTTTCTGTAAATGATTAAAAATACCTTTCGATTTTCTCAAAGCATCAATTAATTTTGCTTTTCCTTTAGGTAACCCATTATCTTTTCCCATAATATCTCCTTTTATTAATTATAATATTATAAAGTTAAAATTTTAGTTAATTTCTATAATTATTCTAAAGCCAATTGATACATGTGAATGCTCAGGTGCAGATGGTGTTTCACGAGTCAATTCCTCTATTGTAGTATCTAAAAAACTTCCACCCATTAATATTTGATTTTTACACCATTCATCCACATTTCCATACATATGATATAATCCTAATAGTCCTCCTTCTCCACTATCAACATCACATGGTTTCTCTTTGTCATAATAAACATTGTATTGAGATAAAGAATCTTTTGGGATATTTGCTTCTGCTATTTTTTTCCATTCTTCCAATGTAGGTAATCTATATATCTTTGTATCTTTTTCACTTAACCAACTACAATACTTCATGGTATCATACCAATCAATATTGGTTACAGGCTTTTTAATTCTCCCCCATCTACGGACTATAGGCGTGTCAATTCCTTTATCCTCACAAAACAAATCATACTCTTCAAAAGTAACAGGATAAATAGAAACATTCAAAATCTTTCCATCTACTTCTACAGGTACTGTTTTTAATATAATAGATTTTGTATTTCCTAAATCAATAACTGTGTCTTCTACATTATATTTTTTATTAAAGTTTTTAGTATCATCTAAATAAACTAATTCATCATTATATTTATCAACAATCTCATCAAAAGCCTTTATAGAAAAGAATCTAAGCCTAGTATTGTTTTGCTCTTTACTTTTATCATTAAAATCCATTCTAAACTCAATACCCACTAGATACGATTCATCGTTTATATTCTTAAATACGCCACCACCTGAGTAACCATTAATATCCTTTTTTTCATAATACTCATCATTTTTTACAATAATTTCATTAGTTTCTTGTGGGTCAAGCACTTCTAACTTTAAAACAGGAGTTTGTTCTTCTTTTGTATACTTATCTTTTCTTCTATTTTCAGGATAGCCATATAAAAATACTTCATCTCCAATTTTAATCTTATTTAAAAATATTTTTGGACTATATATATCAACTTTTTCAATTTTTAAAATAGCTATATCTCGATTACATTCATCTAACTCATATATCTTTAATAGAGATAGTTTAATACTCTCATCATAAGCAACCAATTTTATACTATCTTTGGGTTCTGTACACTTCTTATTTTCATAATCATAATATAAATTATGCTTTGCAGTTAGAATATACGAGTATTCTTCTGTATTAGGTGATACAAGTACACCTGTTCCCTTTTCAACCTTGACCGAACAATGCCTACACTTTTTTGAAAAACTCATAATTTTAAATCCAATGTTGATTTAGCTTTAAATCGACTATCATTTATCTCTTCACCAAAAATATCTTCAGCCAATTCAGGATAGTTAAAAAAGAAATCACAGCCTTTCTTTTTCCTCATAATTCTTACTAATGTCTCTTTATGGGGTAGCCCCTTGTGTGTTCCATCAGCCAATAATACAAAATTATCACAATCTATCATATCAAGCAATTCATCAGATGTATTTCCCCTACTTCCATGATGAGAAACTTTTACAAAATCTACCTTTAAAGGTAAGGGGTCTCCTAAATTTATTAAACTTTCACAAATAATACTAGGATGTGAGTCTCCTAAAAAAAGCATTTTCTTTTTATCAATTTCTAAAATAAAAGCTATTGAACTTCCATTGTGTATTGTTGAATCTTCTTTAAACTTATTTTCATCAATAAATGCCATTAGCTCATCAATAGTCTTCTTATAATCATTTTCGCTACTTGTATATGGATTATTTGGACTTTTTTCCCACTCTTTTAATAACTTTTCCAATTTTTCATCAGTAGGTGATAAAATTGTAAACTTAATATCTTCATCTTCTGCTGTTTGCCCAACTTTAACTAATTGTTCATTCCATAATCCATATTCAGCAATAATATCCTCAAAATAAATACCTTGTGCCGAACTAGTAAAAGGAGAATCTGAAATATCAAGTTCATACTTATTAGAATTTTCATGATTTGTATCAAAATACTCATTTATAAGCAATCCCCCATTAAACCATATCTTTCCAATTTTATCTTTTGCTGTCTCATCTTCTTCAAACCATTTAATGATTCCACCTATATGGTCATTATCCCAATGAGTTATAATCAATAAATCTATCTTTTCATCATCACTCAAATTATCAACCACTTCTGTTTTAAGTTCTCCATAGGTTGGTCTTCCATTTGGATTATGCATATACGTTCTAGGCACACCACCATCAATTAAAATATTTTTCTTTTTTCCCTTAACTTTATATGATATATAAATAGCATCACCATTAAATGCTTTTAAAAAATTTACTTTTATACTCACTATTCTAAACCCTCCTCACAATAAAACTCTTCTAAATAAGAAAAATAACCTTCTAAATTTTCTTTTACTTCTTTACGAGCATCTACAGTTTTAATATAATCTTTTGCACTTTTATAAAAATTACAATATTCAAAGTAAAAAGTAGATAAATCATTTACTCTATAA
>JALUKJ010000294.1 GCA_027056615.1 Campylobacteraceae bacterium
AAATAATTATTTTTATACATCTATTGAAGCCTTGCTTTACCTAAAACACAATATCTTTAACAATAAAAGTGATATAATAAATTAAAAAGTAATAAAAATATGCAAGATGTAATAGAATCTCTAAATAAAGCACAACAAGAGGCAGTTAAACATATTGATGGTCCTCTACTTATTTTAGCAGGTGCAGGTTCAGGAAAAACAAAAACTTTAACCACACGCCTTGCTTACCTTATTTCTGAAGCTGGAATTGACCCGTTAAATACCTTAACTCTAACCTTTACAAATAAAGCTGCAAAAGAGATGAGAGAACGTGCCTCTAGGCTTATTAATACTCAAAGCTCTTCTATGCCTCTTCTATGTACTTTTCATAAGTTTGGTCTACTTTTTTTAAAACTACATATTGAAAAACTTGGGCGACAAAACAACTTTGTTATTATTGACTCAGATGATAAGAAGCGTATGTTAAAACGTATTGCAAAAGAGCATAAAATTGATTTAAATATTGCATTTATAGGTTCTGAAATTTCAAAATATAAGAACACCTTACTTACAGCAGATGAGATTCTTAAAAAAGCAGAACTTCCTGATTATAGAAAGATAGCTACCATCTATAAAGATTATGAAACAGAGATAATAGAGAATAATCTAGTTGATTTTGATGACCTACTTATGCTGACATATAAAATTTTAGAGCAAGATGTAGAACTAAGAAGAGAGACCTCTAATCGTTATCAATATATTATGGTTGATGAGTACCAAGATACCAATGAGTTACAATTTAAACTATTAGAGCTTTTATCTTCTGAGCATGGTAACCTATGTGTTGTCGGAGATGATGACCAAAGTATCTACGGTTGGCGTGGAGCTAATATTCGTAATATTTTAGAGTTTTCAAAATCTTTTAAAGGAACAAAAACAGTTAAACTTGAGACTAATTATCGTTCAACGGAACCTATCTTAAAAGCAGCTAATGAACTTATAGAGCATAACTCTCAACGTATTGGTAAAAAACTTAGCTCTTTTAAAGGAGTAGGAGAGGCTGTTAAACTTCTTCATGCTCTTGATGAGTCATTGGAGTCAAGAAGTATTGCAAGAGAGATAAAATCACTACTATCTAAAGGTGTACCAGCTGATGAAATAGCTGTTCTATACCGAATTAATGCCCTTTCTCGTTCTCTTGAAGAGGGATTTATAAAAGAGGAAGTTGCATTTAAACTCTTAGGAGGAATGCGTTTTTATGATAGAGCTGAGATTAAAGATATGATATCCTACTTTAGAGTCCTTGCTAATCCAAATGATGACTTCTCCTTAGAACGCATTATTAATAAACCCAAACGAGGAATTGGGAAAGTAACTATTGATAAACTCAAAAGAGCATCCTTTGAAAAAAACACTTCACTCTTTACATTTATAAAAGAGAATCAATTAGCAGGAGTAATTAATAAAAAAGCAACAACATCACTAAAAACCTTAGTTAAACAAATTGAGCTACTCCAACATGAGATAAAACACTCACTCCATAATTTTATTGAACTCTTTGAAGAGACAATTGAAATAAAAAAATATTACGCTTCTATGGTTGATGGGGCAGAGCGTGTTCAAAATATAGATGAGTTTATTGGATACTTTAGAGAATCTATTATAAAAAATCCTAACCTTTCATTAGAACTATTTTTAAATGATATTTCACTTCAAAGCGAACAAGACCATATTGACAATAATGCTGTAACTATTATGAGTATTCATGCCTCAAAAGGTTTAGAGTTTGAACATCTTTTTGTTATTGGACTAGAGGAGGAGTTTTTCCCACTGCTCGGAGATGGGTGTAATATGGAAGAGGAGAGACGTTTAGGCTACGTTGCCATTACACGAGCAAAATCAGACTTAACACTTTGCTATGTTGACTCACGTTTTTATAAAGGTCAAAGAAAACGAATAGAAAAGAGCCGATTTTTAGGAGAAGCTGGTCTTATTAACGATACAGCACTTAAAATAACTAAAGCTCCTATGTATAAAAAAGGTGACTTAGTCAAACATAAAATCTTTGGTATCGGTCGTGTTCAAGGATCTACAAAATCTGGAAAACAATACAAGCTCAAAATCAATTTTGGTGGCAAGAAAAAAGAGATTTTAAGTTCATTTGTTCAACGAGTTTAAATGAACCGATTATTTGTAGTAAATAAACCCATCTTTAAAAGTTCAAACAGTTATATGGGTTATGTAAAAAGAAAATACCATACCAAAAAAGTAGGATTTTCAGGAACTCTTGACCCTTTTGCTACAGGTTGCCTTATTATAGCCACAGGTCAATACCCAAAACTATTTCAATACCTAAAAAAAACACCAAAAGCCTACACTGCTACTTTATGGCTAGGTGCAAACTCACAAAGCTTAGATATTGAAAATGTAGATTCTGTTAAAATAGTTTCTGAGTTTACTATTAATGACCTCTACCAAGCACTAGAGAGCTTACGAGGCGAACTTACATACTACCCACCCAAATTTTCAGCTAAAAAGGTTAATGGAAAACGTGCCTATGACTTAGCACGAGAGGGGAAAGAGGTTAAACTAAAAAAGATTACATCTACCATCTATGACATTCACCTCATCAACTACAACCACCCCTTTATTCACTTTGAAGCTATGGTTTCAGAGGGAACTTATATTCGCTCTTTAGGAGCTATATTAGCCGATAAACTAGGAGTTGATGCAACGCTTTCAAGCCTACGACGTGACTATGAGGGAGCATTCTCTTTTGAGAATGAACGAGCATTAAATCCCTTGAACTACTTAAATATTCCTGAAAATATATACACAGGAGACCCTGAATTTTTAGAACTTGGTAAAAAAATCTATTTAGACTATTTTGAGACTAAAGAAGATGGGATTTATTGGGTTCAGACAGAGGAGTTTTTTTCGGTGATTGAGATTAGAGATGGAGAAATTTCATATAAGTTAAATCGAATTCATAAAGCTTTAAAATAGTTTGTAGTATTATACATATAATTATACATATATAGAGGAGCTTTTATGATTGCCTACTCAAGAAGTGAAATTATCTCTGCTACAGAAATAGCAAGAAGTTTCTCAACAGCCTTAAATAGTGTTATTGAAAATACAAAAGAGAAACTAGCCATCTCAAAAAATAATAAACTTCAAGCCGTACTCATTGATATTGAGGAGTATGAACGCCTTAAAAGAGCTTATGATTTGATGGAACATATAGAAATTGCTCAAAAAATTGAAGAGCGAAAAAACTCAAAAACCATTAGTTTAGACAATTTAATGAAAGAGTATGGTATTTCAGAAGATGATTTATAAAGTTATTATTAAAGAGGAAGCAAAAGATGATTTTTCAAAACTTTCAAGAACTCAACAAATTTTAATTGTTAAACAATTTAAAAAATTAGAAACCTCTCCTCAATTAGGTATTTTACTTGGCAATAAAGCAGGTTATGATTTAACAGGGTATCGTAAAATGTATGCAGATAAAAAGAAACTTCGTATTGTCTATAGGATTATTGATGATGTTATTGAAGTCGAAGTAATTGCTATTGGAAAACGTAGTGATATGGAAGTCTACCAAAAAGCAAGTGAGAGAACAAATAATGACTAAAAAAGCCTACGCAAAGATAAACACTTTCCTAAAAATAACAGGACACAAAAACGGTTACCACACCCTACTCTCTCGCTTTGTAAAAGTACCTCATCTTTACGATAGTATCTCTTTTGTTCCCCAAAAGTGTGAAAGCTTTACCATTGAGGGGTGTGGAGATGTGCCTATTGAGTCAAACACTATCTACAGAGTCTTTAAAGCAATGAATATAGAGACTGACTTTTTTAAACATCATAAAGTAGTAGTAGAGAAAAATATTCCAAGTGGTGCTGGGCTTGGTGGTGGTTCTTCTGATGCTGGAGCGTTTATGCGTCTCTTTAATGAGGTGTGTGAACTGGGTATCGACACCCCAACTCTTGCTAAAATTGGCTCAACTGTTGGGGCAGATATTCCATTTTTTGTATATGATTACAAAAGTGCTAATGTTTCAGGATTTGGTGAAGTAGTTGAGGAGTTTGATGATGAGCCTTTTGAGATAGAGCTTTTTACTCCTAGTATTCATTGTGACACAGCTTTGGTCTATAAAACATTTAAACGTGAGTTGTTCGATAAAATCGAACCTACAGCATTTAAAGGGTGGGAGAACTTATCTTCAAAAGAGGTTTTATCTAAAGTTTCAGCTGTTGAAGCTAATGACCTCTATAGAGCTTCACTTATTGCCTACCCAGAGCTTAAAGAGGTTGCACCAAAAGATTGGTACTTTTCTGGTTCAGGTAGCACTTTTTTTAACATTAAATAGTATAATATCTCTTAAGGAGCTAACATGTTAGAGTTTTTATCAACTAATCTTCTTTGGTGGCACTGGATAGCTTTTGGACTTATCCTCTTAATACTAGAGATATTTTCTGGGACATTTTTAATGTTGGGGCTTGGAGTATCTGCTATTGTAGTAGGTGTTGTTGATGTACTATTTCCAATGACTCTTGAAATGCAACTCTCAATTTGGCTAATTCTATCGGTAGTAACCATAGCATGGTGGTTTAAATATATGCAAGAGAATGCTACGGATAAGACAGGACAGTCAAACTACACATTAGATACACAAGGAACAGTCACTAAAACCATTAAACCAAATAGTAGAGGAGAGGTAAAGTTTGATTTACCTGTCTTAGGAAACACCACTTGGGTTGCTACTTCAAAAGAAGAGCTACACATTAAAAGTCGTGTAAAAATCATTGAAGTAAAAGGACAACTTATTGAAGTTGCCACTATAAATTAACATAAGGATATTATAGAATGGAAAGCTTAAATCTATTAATCATATTGGCTTTTGCTATTATTGTTACTCTATACAAAGGAATCAAAATTGTTCCACAAGGTGAAGAGTGGATTGTCGAAAAATTGGGTAAATTTTCACGTACCCTGCAACCTGGACTCAATATTATTATTCCCTATGTTGACAATGTTCGTCAACGTATCTCAACACGTGACATAATTATGGACATTCCTCAACAAGAGGTTATTACCAAAGACAATGCAGTCATACGAACTAATGCCATTGCTTTTGTAAGAGTTACCAACCCTAAAGATGCTCTTTATGGAGTAGAGGACTTTAAGTTAGCAATTGCTAATCTTATTATGACTACATTACGTTCAATCATAGGAGAGATGAAGCTAGACGAAGCACTATCTAATCGTGAGAGCATTAAAGCAAAACTCAAAGAGAATATTATAGACGATGTTGCTGATTGGGGTGTTACAGTAAAATCTGTAGAGATTCAAGACATTAACCCTAGTGGTTCTATGCAAGACTCAATGGAGCGTCAAGCAGCAGCCGAACGTGAACGAAGAGCCATTGAAACTACAGCTGAAGGTAACAAAAATGCAGCCATTTTAGAAGCTCAAGGTAAACTAGAAGCTGCAAAACTAGAAGCACAAGCACAAATTTCTCTAGCTGATGCTTCTGCACAAGCCATGACCATGATTGCAAAAGCAACCGATGGAAAAGAGTTACCTGCTATGTTCTTACTAGGTGACCGTTATATTAATACTTTAGAGAAAATGACACAATCAGCAAACTCTAAATTTGTAGTCTACCCTGCTGATATTCAAGGTGCTATTAAAGGAATGTTAGGGAATGTATTTACGAAATCATAACTCTAATATTTGGTAACAAAACTTAAGTTTTGTTACCAATAAAAATTAAAAAATACTAAACTCTTTCACATCATTAAGATTTTCATTTTTTACATACAAAACTACTCTACTCGTACCCTCTTCTTTAGAGCGTAATTCATCGTATAGATTTTGTATCTCTATCTTTTTCTCTTTGGAAACTGGTTCTCTAACCGATTTATACTCAACAGCTTTACCATTTTTTTTCACAGTAGATACAGAGGCAAATACCCAATAGTAACCTCCATCTTTACGAAGGTTCTTTACATATCCTTCCCAAATATCTCCCCGTTGTACGGTTTCCCACAAATCTGAAAAAGCAGACTTTGGCATATCAGGATGTCTAATGATATTATGAGGTTGACCAATCAACTCGTCAACCTCATAACCTGAAATTTCTGCAAATGTCTCATTTACGTATGTAATCTTTCCTGTAAAATCTGTACGAGATACAATAAGCTCATCTTCTGGCACTTTAGTTTCTATAAACATCTTAAAAGTTGTTTCCATCAATTATCCTTTTTCTTATATTGAAAATATAGCGTACAAAGCTTTAAGAGTACCTCAAGGAAATAAAGCTATTTGTGTGTTTATTTCCTTGGGGTAGCCTAAAGCTCTACCACCACTCTAAACCCACAAAAATAGTTCTTAGAGTTTGCAGGTAGATTAATACGACTAGAAGCTCTACAATTTTCAGCTACTCCACTCCATGCACCACCACGAAGCACCATTCCTCTTTGGCTTTTTACATTCCATGCAGAGCCATCTCTAAATGTTTTACTATAATCTTCAGCATAGTGGTCAGCACACCACTCCCATACATTGCCATGCATATCATAAAGCCCCCAAGCATTTGGCTTTTTTAACCCTACATTGTGCGTTACTCTACCAGAGTTCTCTTTATACCAAGCATAATCCCCTAAATTCTCTTTTCCTTCATCAAAACAGTAGTTTCCATTTGACCCTGCTCTACAAGCATACTCCCACTCAGCCTCAGTTGGTAGTCTAAAAGTAACACCCTCACGCTCACTTTTCCATCTGCAGTAATCACGAGCATCATACCAACGAACACGCCTAACAGGAACATTAACACCCAAATGAGTATGTTTATCAGTAGGAACTTCAACTCCAGTTGCTTGGGCATAAAGCATATACTCTTCAACTGTTACCAAGTATTTAGACATTAAAATGTCATAATCAATGTTCACTTCATGAACAGGCTGTTCATTCGGTTTTGACTTTTCACGCTCACTACCCATAAGAAATGTTCCTCTTTGGATTTCTATGTAGTTCTCTTTTATCATTTTCGATTATCCTTTTCCATGTAAATGATTATATCTATCTCTAACTTTTGGATGCAATACATTCATGTAAAATGTCATTACAATTCCATCAAACAAAAAGTAAAACGCAGCAATACCCACAGGTGGGTTTCCACTTGGAAGCCATGCAAACTTATCAAAAGCAATTTTAGGCCAATACCAAGTACCTGTAGCTGTTCCTATCTGCTCTAGGTAGGCTACAATAAAGAACATTATAAGAAAAAAGAGTTGAGACTTTTTAGCTTTATATAAAATAATAAAGAAGAGTAGTGAGAAGAGAAAACCAAATACATCATTTGCCCACCAGAGCCACACAAAACTATAGACCACAGAGAAGATAAGCAACCACTTTTTAATAACCTCTTGACGAGCCAAAACATAAGGGTGATGAGAAAGCCTAAAAACAGAAGCAAAGATAAGGCTATGCCCAAAAAAGAGCCAAAGAGGAATATTATGAAAACGATAATGGTACATACCAAGCACCATAGACAATATAAACTCTCCTGTTAATCCTACTACTATTCCAATAAGCATTATTTCTCTAGCACGTCTACTACTTCGCCAATAGGAAAAGGCAAAAGCTAGTCCTACTAAAACTACTGCTACTGCTTGACCATGTCCATTAAACCAACTATCACCAATGGGGCTATCAATCATTAGAAATAGTGCTGTTCCTATAAGGGTTTTTAGTATGGTTCTGTAGGGGAGTTTGTTTTTGCTTCTTAGGGTCATATATATCTCTTTTAAATTTTTGGAAAGTATACAAAAATATTATAAAAATCTTTTAATATATATCTTGCAAAACAAGGAACCGATGGCTTTCTCATAGAGAGTGCAAAGCACAGAGCCTCGCTATGTTCGGGTATAAACACCAATGCCATTGAATTAAGCCCAAATACTGTAGGTTCGATTTCATCGAACAAAAAATCAGAACCCATAAAACAATCCGTTCGATGAAATCGAACCTACAGTTTTTGAATATTTATTCCTTAATTCATTGGCATTGGTGTAAACACTTCGATTCCAAAGAGTTTTGCAAGAAGTCTAATATAAAAACCCAAATAACCAAAGAGGAATCTTATTTCCAAATCCAACCTCTATATCATCAGCTACTACAAAAGAGTTAGAGACATCTTTTATCTGCTTAAAAGATTTATTTTTACCTCCAACCTCAAAAAGATAGTTTTTATCGACTAAAAAATCGCCTTTTTTAGGATAGGTAACTTCATGGCTTTTACTAAATACATTTAAAAAGAAAGTCTCTCTAACCGTTCCAATATTAGCTTCGGTAATATAGAGCAGATTACTGTTGTTAAGATATATCTTTTCAGGTTTTTCAAGTCTACTTAACCCTTTTGATGAAGATTTCATAAGAAGTTTTAAAATCCCTGCCTCTTCAAGTTTTATAAAGTACTCTTTTAGCGTTCTACCATCTCCAATCTCTAACATATTTTTAAGTTTTTCAATCTGTGGAACAAAAGGTACACTCTCCATGATGATACTCAACAGAAGTTTAAGCTTTTTAATAC
>JALUKJ010000295.1 GCA_027056615.1 Campylobacteraceae bacterium
AAAATGCCAATGAAAAAGAAAATTCCTATTACTCCACTAGAAGAGGCACGAGGGGTAGGAACAACCATGAGGGTAAAAAATCCACAATATCGTTTAGATGACCCTGGAGTAGGGTTGCGTAACAATGGACGACGCGTACTCACCTATGCAGACTTAGAGAGTTTAGAGGGAATTGTAGAAAAACGAACACCTAACCGAGAGATAATCTTACGATTAACAGGAAATATGGAACGCTATATGTGGTCGATTAATGGTATTGCTTATAAAGATGCTAAACCTTTACAGTTTCATTATGGGGAGCAACTGCGTATTACCTACATCAACGATACCATGATGAACCACCCTATGCATTTACATGGTTTATGGAGTGATTTGGAAGTTGGAGAGAATCGTTTTGTGAGAAAACATACCATTGTGGTTCAACCAGGTTCTAAGATTAGTATGCAGGTCAATGTTGATGCCAAAGGGTCATGGGCGTACCATTGTCATCTACTCTATCACATGAGTGGTATGTTTAGAAAAGTAATTGTAAGTTAGGAGTAGAAGATGAAAAATATAACAAAAATAGCCTTAGGCTTAATAATGATAACAACTTATAGTATGGCAGGAGCAAGTGCCAATAATCTCTACTCTAAAGTAACCATTGATGAGTTAGAGTACCAAGATAACAGTGAAAAAAATATTGCTTGGGATACGAACCTTTGGATAGGAGATGAGACCGATAAACTCTACTTCTATACCGAAGGAGAGAAGCCAAAAGATGGCTTAACGGGAAGTGAAAATCAACTGGTCTATTCTAAAGCCATTGCCCCTTTTTGGGACGCTCAATTTGGTCTAGGGTATGACAAAGTAGGAAATAACAATCAAACATGGGGTGTACTCTCCATTCAAGGTTTAGCTCCCTACTTTTTTGAAACACGAACTGCTCTATTGGTAGGACAAGGGGGCAATGTGGGGTTAAGATTTGATGCTGAATATGAAGCACTCTTTACGCAAAAGCTCATCTTGACTCCCTCTATTGCCATTAATGCTTACAGTAAAGATGACCTAAGTATGGGTTTAGGAAAAGGTCTCTCAAATATTACAGCAGGTATGCGTTTACGCTATGAGATACGCCGTGAGTTTGCACCATATGTTGGGCTTGAGTGGAGTAAAAACTTTGGTAATACGGCTGATATTTCTCCTCTTAATGAAACGTATGCTGTTGGTGGGGTTCGGATTTGGTTTTAGGGGGTATTGATTTGATATATTTTTTTTGATAATGACAACCTAAACCTCACTAGTATAAGCCACTTATTAAGTTTTTGAACTCTGAAAATTCTCGTGTGCTTATTGCTGATGAGGTAGGGTTATCACTTTTCATTTAACATAAGCAAAAAATTTAGACTAAAACTATATAATAATAAAAAGAGTCTCAAAAAAGGTCATAACCAATGATAAAAATTGATGGAAATTGGAAAGCAGGATATGCGATAGACTTACATACCATAAGTTCAGTCTATCTAGGAGATAATCCTGATGGTCAACCTCAATTTGATAATGATAGAAGTGAAATGGGCGAGTTGGTAAATAGGCTAAAATATCATTCTGATGAAACTGCTATTCCCAAAATCATTGAGTTAATTAACAAAAATCTAAAAAATATTAAAGCTGTTGACTTTATTGTTCCAGTTCCTCCATCAAACCTTAACCGAGTATTTCAACCTGTCTATAAAATAGTTGAGGAGCTTAGTAAAAGTTCATCTGTTCCATTTCTAAAAGATGTCATTTACAAAAGAAATATCGAAGAGTTAAAATCCATAACCAACCCTGCAAAAAGAGAAGCTCTTCTTAGAGATTCACTAAAACTAAACGCTCAAATAGATATTGAAAACAAAGTTATACTGCTCATAGATGATGTATATCGTTCAGGTGCTACCGTTCGAGCCGTGACTGATTTGCTTTACAATCAAGCTAAAGTAAAAAGTGTTTATGTCCTAACGATGACTAAAACAAGGAGTAACAGATGATAGAAAATAGCGTCTTTATTTCAGGTTCAATCTCAATTAAAACTCTACCACAAGAGGTAAAAGAGAGCATTCATAAGATTGTTGATAATCAGATGAAAATTTTGGTAGGAGATGCTAATGGTATTGATAGTTTGGTTCAAGACTATTGTTTGTCATTGGGCTATTTTAATGTTACTGTTTACTCTATCTCGTCACAACCAAGATATAAAGCAAGTGATAAATTTGGTTTAAAAACAGTTACTGTTCCTACTGAAATAAAAGGAGCAAGAGAGAGACAACAAGAAAAAGACAAGGCGATGACTAAAGATAGTCAATACAGTTTTGTAATATGGGATGGAAAGAGCAAAGGAAGCTATGCGAATGTACTTCGTGCTTTTGAGCAAGATAAAAAGATTAAACTCTATGCTGAAAACAGATTTTTGGAACAGCATGAAATCAATCAGCAAAACATAGAGGCTATCTACCGAAAAAATAGTGGATATACAGCTTTTGAAGTGGTGCAACAATTAAAAAATATCTTCAATAGAACACAAGATTTAAATAGATATTTGGTTCAAAATTCGATTATTAAAAAAGATGATAATGTCTATCAGCCGATGAGTCAATATGAGGATTTATTTATTATTGATAGATATAGAGGGCAAGTT
>JALUKJ010000296.1 GCA_027056615.1 Campylobacteraceae bacterium
GATGATAGTGATATGGAAAGTGTTAAGAATATAGATAATTGGTTTAATCAATTTGAAAAAATATTAAAACAAATTTTCAATGATGATACACTTTATCTAACTTTTGATAGAAAGAATTATAATTTTTGGATAGAAAGAGACAATAGAGAGCGTTTTGACTTAAATAGTTTATCAGATGGTTATTCTGCAATTATAGATATTATTACGGAGTTAATTCTAAAAATAGAGAGTACAAATAATAAAAGCTTTGATTGTGAGGGGATAGTACTTATTGATGAAATAGAGACTCATCTACATGTAGAACTACAAAAAAATATTTTACCATTACTAACAAGCTTTTTCCCAAATATTCAGTTTATAGTTACTACTCATAGCCCATTTGTGCTTCAATCTATAGAAAATAGTGTAGTTTATGATTTAGAGAGACAAGAACAGTTAAGTGGAAAAAAATTAGTAAATGCATCTTATACCGATATAGTGAAAAACTATTTTGAAGTAGATAGTGAATTTTCAAAAGTTTTAGAAGAAGATATATATAGATATGAGAATTTAGTTAAAAGATTTGAAGAAAATAGTTTGAATATTGAAGATGAAAAAGAGCTTTTAGAGTTAGATATAAAACTTGATAAACTTGCTCCTATGTTATCTAATAGTATCTACCTTAGATTTAAAGAGGCACAAGATAGGATAAGTGAAAATGGTTAAAGTAGATAGAGAGTTAAATCCTACTTTTACTAAATACAATGAAAAAGATGTAACTGATAGTTTAAAGAAAGATTTTAATAAAAAATGTTATCTTTGTGAAGAGGTTACAAGGCATTTTGAGATTGACCATTTTTATCCTCAAAAGTATTATACTCATTTAATAAACGACTATTCAAATCTTTTTTATTGTTGTCAAAAGTGTAATAAAATAAAGCCTAAAAAAGTTAATACTTGTTCTAATGATGAAATTTTAAATTGCTGTGAGATTGATATTGAAGCATATATAAAATTGAAATTAAATATAAAAGAGTGTAAGATTGAAATAGAGCAAATTTCTACAGATAAAAATTTAGATACTCAAATAAAAAATACAATAAAGCTTTTAAATCGAATTTATAATGGAGAAGATTCTAAAAGTAATTCTTGTGAAGATTTAAGAGAAGAGATAACAACAGTAGTTGCTTCTTTTAGGAAAAAGTTAGATAAATATCAAAAGAGTAAGTTAAAAAGAGTAATTATTGAACAGATAAAAGAGGATTTAGATATAACTTCGTCTTATTCAACCTTTAAACGGTGGATAATTAAAGATAATCAAGTTCTAAACAATAAATTTAAACAGTACATAGGAGATAAAACATGACAAAAAAACTTTTCAGAATATTCACCACAATATTCATAATCACACTAGGCACAGTATTGGGTGCATCACTTTTAGCAGGAGCTGTAGTTGCACCAACTATTTTTCATTCAGAACAATTTTTAGGCTCTGAACTACTAAGCCGTTTTCAAGAGGGTTTACTTATGACTCATGTATTTGAGATTTTAGCTTATGCTGTAAACTTCTTAATAGTTCTTGCTATTTTGTATGAGGTAATTAAATTTAAAGCATTTGAGAGTAGTAAATGGTCTTTGGGTTTAACCTTTTTAGTAGTTGCTTCTGGACTACTCTTTACCTCTTACTACATTCCACAGATTTTAGAGATGCAATCAGCAGGTGAAGTAGTAACAAGTGGGCATATTTTTGCAAATGTTCATAAGGCTTCTGAGTGGAACTTTAAGCTCTTTAGTTTTGCAACACTTGGGCTTTTGATTTTAACATTAAGAAAAGCATTACGATAGTATGAAGTTTGATGAAAAAAATCCTCTAATAGAGATAAAACATCTACAAAAAGTCTTTGGAACAAAAGAGGTTTTAAAAGATGTAAACCTAATCTTTCCAAAAGGCTCTACGACTGTTATCTTAGGGCTTTCTGGTGGAGGTAAATCGACCATTATTAAACATATTGTAGGGTTAATGAAACCAACTTCAGGTGATATTTTGGTCGATGGAGTAAGTGTCCCTAATGCTTCGGAAGAGGAGTTACGAGAGGTGCGTAAAAACATTGGCTACCTCTTTCAAGATGGAGCGATGTTTGACAGTATGAATATCTTTGATAATGTTGCATTTCCTCTACGTGAACATAGAAAAGATATGAGTGAAAAAGAGATACACGATAAAGTACTAAAGATGTTAAGTATGACAGGACTAGATGCTAAACGTGTAGCACAACTAGCACCAAACGAGCTAAGTGGTGGTATGCGAAAACGTGCAGGGTTAGCAAGAGCTATTATTATGGAGCCAAAGATTATTTTATATGATGAGCCAACCTCTGGACTTGACCCTATTACAAGCGACCTCATTACCCAACTTATTTTAAAACTTCAAAGAGAGTTAGGTGTTACTTCTGTGCTTATTACTCACGATATGAAAGAGAGTTTTAAGTCGGCTGACTATTTGGCATTTCTTTTTGAGGGTGAGATTATTGAGTGGGCAGATAATGAGACGTTTAAAAATACTACTAATCCTTATGTGCGACAGCTTTTAGAGGGTAGAGCAGAGGGCCCTATTCAGTTTAATGATTAAGATTATTCTATAATAGATGGATAAAGTTACACGGATAC
>JALUKJ010000297.1:0-1081 GCA_027056615.1 Campylobacteraceae bacterium
GATATGATAAATGCCTTTTTTATCTGTTTTTACTTCTTCGATTTTAATGTCTGATAATCCTAAATCTATTGAAATTGTGCTGTTCATAATTGTTATCCTATATTAGAGATATTCAGTCTTCTGTTATAGCATTTTTTTCTTTTTAGTTTTCTTAGTTGATGCCTATTTTTAGGGGGGTATATGACCACGGAAGATGTTGGAGAGCCTTTAGTTTCTGTACTTTAATGGTAATAAGTGGAGATTTAATCACTGGGGTGTGAAGTTTTTTACTGTTTTGAGTTTGGGGGTTAGAAAAGAATAATGATATTATTGAAAAAATATTAAATAGGATTAAAAATGGGAAACAAAAGAAAACATTCAAAAATATTTGACCCTACAGATGAGGAACGAACAGAGGTTATCCAAAAAGCTAAAACCCATCATAAAAAGTATGGAGTAGTAGATATGGATAGAAAGAGAGAATGGTTAAAACAGAGAGGATATGCTTTTCAATTAATATTTAAAGAATTAAAACTACAAGGTTATGGAGAATTTAAACAACTTGAAAATGTTGGTAATTTTAATAAAATGTATATAAACATAGATACTTTAATAAAAGATATTTCCTACTATCAAGATATACCTGATGGAAGAAACATTAATAAGGTCAAAGTTATGAATATTTTAATTGAAGCTATAATAAAAAAAGATGATTTTGAAAGTTCTTATTTAACTAAAGAAAATTATAAAAGAGAAGCAGAAAGCATTAAGCGAAATATAGAAACAATTCAATTTGAATATTTAGAACGAATGAGTGAAGTAGTACAAAGAATTAATCAGCCTTTACCTACATTGACAGAATACCATATTCCTTTACACCCTAATGATAATTATAAAATAGCTTTAGAGAAGTTATTGTACTTAAATATAAATAAAAATATTATCGAAAATCTTTTAGAAACAGCTTTAGAAATGAAAAATGTAAAAACTACAAAACATTATTTAGTTAATAAACAAAAAATTATCAAAAAAAATACAGACAAATTAATTCAAGACTTACATGAATCAGTTGATATTAAATGTCATTATTTATCTGATGAAG
>JALUKJ010000297.1:1091-2618 GCA_027056615.1 Campylobacteraceae bacterium
TGCGTAATGCACTTAAAGAAATTACAACAGATGCTATAAAAAAATTTATGCTTAATTCTTAGATTAATCTTTATCTCACGCATTTCGCTATTACGCGTGAGATAGCTTCTGACAAATAAAAAATATTTTGCCATAATTCCCTCATAAGCTTATTTCAATCAAAATAAATTTAAAGCTAGTACAGCTCTTTTGATTGCAACATCCATTCATGAGTGGTAAGTACATGAAGTATTTATTATGAGAAAAAGTAAACTAATATTAAAAGAGATTCAAGAGTATTTAATTATTATAAGCAATATAATAAGGATAATCATTGAGACAATCTCATTAATATGAGAAAAAAAGTAAATTTCATTTGTATATTTATATCTTATTAGATATAATCATCTTATGGAATGGACAGTAATATTTTATAAAACAGAAGATAAACATTCGCCTGTAGAAGAGTGGCTAAATGCTATTCCAAAAAGTGCAAAAGCAAAAATTATTAGGAATATGTTTCTGTTAGAAGAACTAGGATTAACAGTTAGAGAACCCTATGTAAAACCACTAGGAGATAAGCTTTATGAAGTTAGAGCCAAAGACCCAAATGGAATTTATAGAGTTATTTACTTTGCTTATACAGGTAAACAGTTTGTTATGCTACATGGTTTCACGAAGAAAACCCAAAAAACACCACCGAAAGAGATTGAAGTGGCTAAAAAACGAATGGAGGAATTTATAAATGAGTGATTTAAAAAAACATTTAGAAGAGAGCCTAAAAGACCCTGAATTTAAAGATGAATGGGACAAACTAGAGCTTAGATATGCAGTAATTAAACAGCTTATCAAAATTAGAAATAGTTACAATCTTTCACAAGCTCAGTTAGCTCAAAAGCTTAATACTACACAAGCAGTGATAAGCCGTATTGAAAATGGAACTGTAAACATTGGTATTGACTTTATAGAGAGATTAGCAAAAGCCTTTGATAAAAAAATAGAGTTTAGATTGGTATAATTACATCTTATCTATTTAGCCCTTTGGGCTGTAGAAGTTCCCTTAAAAAACTTAATAGTATTCAATTAAAGTAATGTTATAGTATTCTTGTAACTCATCACTACCAATAACATCTAAACTTTTCATCAAACTTCTCTCTATTTTTTAGATTAAAGTCTATCAAGATACAATAGTGTCTAGTAATAATAAAGGGAGAGGATGGCAAATAGTAATTTAAAAACATTATCTGAAATTTTCAATGAAAAGATTTTTAAAGTTCCTGATTATCAAAGGGGATATTCTTGGGAAGAGCAACAACTCGAAGATTTATGGAGAGATATAGATAATCTACCATTAGGAAAGTTACATTATACAGGGATGATAACAGTTGATATTCAAGACCGTAAAATATATCATGTTATTGATGGTCAGCAGAGGTTAACCTCTTTAATTATTTTTATTAAAAATATTTTGGATAGATATACAGAAGAGTGGATAACAGATGATTTAGAAAAATCAGAGGCAATAAAGAAATATTTATATTCTAAGAC
>JALUKJ010000298.1 GCA_027056615.1 Campylobacteraceae bacterium
GGAATCTATAAATGTTAACTATAAATCAATCACTCTTTATGAGTATCAATCAATATGCAGGGGCAAATGCTTTATTTGATAATATTGCTATCTTTTTAGCTGAATATAGCCCTTATCTCTTTATTGGTGTAGAGGTATATCTCTATTTTATAGCACGAAAACGACATGAAGCTCTTTTGGCTTTTTATAGCGTATTATTGGCTCTATTGATAAATCAAATTGTTGGACTTTTTTATTTTCACAATCGTCCTTTTATGGATGGATTAGGGACAACGATTTTTCAACATGTTCCAGAAAATTCATTTCCTTCTGACCATACAACCTTTATGTTAGCCATAGCCTGTAGTCTGTTGCTTTCTCCTCGCACACGAAAAATAGGATTGTTTCTTATTTTTGCAGGAATAATAGGTGGAAGTTTTAGAGTTTTTATAGGTATTCATTACCCATTTGATATAATGGGTAGTATTTTAATAGGTGCTATAAGTGCCATAATTATACTTCTACAAGCACAAAGAGTAAAATTTATAGACCAATATATTTTTAAATTAGAAGATAAAATTTTCAAAAGAGAAAAATGATAAACAAAAACATCATAGCCTTAGGCTTCGTAAGCTTTTTTACCGATATGGCGAGTAGTATGGTTACTACTATCTTGCCTCTATTTATTGTCTATACACTTCATGAGGGTGTGGATAAGTTGGGGTATGTGGTGGCTATTGCTACTTTTATCTCTTATGCGTTTCGTGTACTTTTTGGGTATTTGAGTGACAGGTATCAGGTGGTCAAGCCTTTTGTTGTGACAGGATACTTTATCTCTGCTGTGACAAAGCCTCTGCTTTATATAAGTGGTTCATGGCAAAGTGTGGCGACCTTGCGTGGGGTTGAGCGTGTGGGTAAGGCTGTGCGTTCTGCGACCAAAGATTCATTCATCTCTGCTTATAGCAATGGCAAAAGTGGTAGAACTTTTGGTTTTCATAAGACCATGGACATTGCAGGGGAACTTACGGGTAGTCTCATCGTTTTTGCTTTACTCTTTTACCTTGGAGAGAGTGAAGCACTTTTTAGAAACATCTTTGCTTTTACACTCATTCCTGGGCTTATGGCTGTGGTGATTGTACTCTTCTTTGTCAAAGATGCTCCATACAAAGCAAAAGCAAAAACATTTGACTTGAAAAAAGATTATGGTTTGCTTCCTCTGCTGTTTGTCTATTTTGGATTTGTCTTTTTTATGTTTAATGACTCCTTTTTTCTCATCAAAGCCAAAGAAGTGGGTATCGCCACGGTGTACATCCCGTTGCTTGTTGTACTGCTGAACCTTACGCAGACCATGCTAAGTTACTTTTTAGGGGTTAAAATAGATGAAATGGGAGCGAAAAAAATACTCACGCTCTCTTTGGTTTTTGGACTCTTGTCTACGGCGAGTTTGTATTTTAATTTTGTAGTGATGGGCTTTGTCTTTTTAGGTGTGTTCATTGTAGGAAGTCTCAATGCTCTTCGCTCTTACATTTCTGAATATGCTCATAATAAAGGCACAGTTTATGGCATACTCTATGGAGGAGTGGCACTCTTTGGAGCGTTAGGAGCGTTGGTAACAGGAGTCATTTGGAAACAGTATGATGCACAAGGTGCTGTACTCTTTTCACTGGTGGGAATGGGTGTGGTGTTTATGGTTTATCTCTTTATGGGTGAAGGCAATCGGCTTAAGAGATAATTAGCTAAAATGTAAAATATTAAATTAGCAGGAGTAATATTATCAACTTCACTCAATACCACTTAAAAAGGATAACATAAAATGAGTAGCTACAAACCACCCTATACCATAACCAATAAGATTTTAAAAACAGTAAGTGATATTGTTGAGCTTATTAGTGAATTAAATCACGTTAAAAAAGAGTTGGCTACACCAAAACTTCGTAAAAAAAATAGAATAAAATCTATTACAGGTACTTTGCAGATAGAGGGTAATAGCTTTACAGAAGAGAAAGTGACCAATGTAATCAATGGTAAAACGGTACTTGGAACTGTGCGAGAGATAGAAGAGGTCAAAGGGGCTATTGAGGCTTATGATTATTTGGAAAAATACGACTACAAAAAAGAGAAAGATTTACTCCTTGCTCACAAATTTTTAATGCAAAATATTTTGAACAATGCAGGAAACTATAGACACAGTAATGTAGGCGTTGGTGGAAAAGATGGCGTAACCCATGTTGCCCCACCACCCAATATGGTACCACAACTTATGGGAGATTTATTTGACTGGTTAAAACATACCGATGACCATCTACTCGTGGCTAGTTGCGTATTTCATTATGAGTTTGAGTTTATACACCCATTTAATGATGGTAACGGTAGAGTTGGGAGACTTTGGCAATCTGTAATTTTAAACCAATATAAAAATATATTTGGGGCAATACCTATTGAGAGTGTGGTTAGAGAGAATCAAGAGAATTATTATAGAGCGTTAGAAGAGGCAGGAGGTGTCGGTGAAAGTACGCCTTTTGTTGAGTTTATGCTTGAAATTATTTTAAAAACACTTAAAAAAGTCAAGAAAGATAATGTCCCCAAAAATGTCCCTAAAAATGTCCCTTTAAAACGACTAGATAAAAT
>JALUKJ010000299.1 GCA_027056615.1 Campylobacteraceae bacterium
CTTTATAAACTTATCTCGAACTCCAAACATCATTGCAAAATTCAAATAATCTTCTTCTGTAAAAACATCAAGAGCATACTCCATTAAAGAGTCACTATCTTCACGCAAGAAAAGCATTAACAATGTTTTCTCTAAAGCTGTTTTAGCCTCTTCAAACTGTTCAGATACCGTTTTATCCATATTAGATTCAAACTGTTTTAATTTATTGGCAAGTTCTTTCGTTCTTTTAGCACTTCTATCATCCCAAATATCAGAGAGTAAAAAGTCTAATACATCCTCTTTAAAATCGTTTGATTCTATGGCGATATTGATTAAACCATAATCCATTTTTTTCTTAATATTGGTATCATTACTATCAAAAGCTTTAAAGTAGTCATAGACATCTATATCTTGTTTTTCACTCTCTTTTTCTAAACTAGAAAAAAGTTGATAATGAGCATTACTGTTGTTTCCATTTTTGGCAAAATAGAAGAGATTTAGAAGTAACCCACCATAAGCATAAACTTTTTTATAATCGACCTCATCAACATCTACTATTATCTTTTTAAAATCATTAACCAAATCTCCTGAAAGTATATTTGACGTAAAAAGCTTCTGCTCTGCTACTGTTGAGGAAAGCTTTAATTCTGCAAATACAACATTGCTATAGAGTTTAGAGTCCTCTTCAAAACTCTCTTTATCTGCTTTTGATTTAAAAATTAATGTAGAGACAATAGAGAGAGGTAGTGGTGCTTGAATAAAGAGGATATCTTCACTCTCTACATCTTTCAAATCACTATCTACCAATCTATTCTCTTCAACTTTTTTTACAATACCTGTTATTTTTTTTAAATCTATCTCAACAATAGCAGGAGTTAAACCGTTCATTTCACTAAGCACATAAGTTAAAATATCCTGCCCAATTTCATTTTTAAAAATAGGTATGTACCCTTGAGTTAACTCCAATACGTCACTATAATACTTTTTAAATCCATCAGGATTACATATTAAACCTTGTGCAATTATCATCTTTAAATTTTCTGTATTGGTAGGAATAAACCATCTATCTTTTTTCTTAGCCATTAATTAGCCTTTCTCTTTTCAATATATTTTCATCGGTTGGTAAAATCTCTTCTACTCCACCCTTATAGTTCTCACTCTTAAAAAATACCAACTTTTTAATAGCTCGTGAACTCATAACATAGAACCTTTTTTTCATGCTATCACTATCGTTATTATATATGTTAAATCCATCTACTATTATAAAAACTATATCAAATTCTAATCCTTTTATAGATTTATCGTTTAGTACAACGATACCACTATATGAAAAATCTATTTTAGGGGTTTTATTATCTTTTGAAGAGTAAGTTGAGACAATGGCTCTTGGATTGTCAAGAGTTAACTCCATGCTATTTAAAGCGTTAACATAAGTATCTCTTAACTCATCATTAGCAACAATAACACCTATCAAATTTCGATTATCTCTATCGGCTTCTCGTAAAATCAACTTTATACAACTTTGATAATTTTCATAATCATAAAGTATTGGTGTGCCTAATGATGTTTTAGATTTTGAAGGTAATATAGGTACAGGGCTAGACGGGTCTGTAAAAAAGCTACTACTTAACAACCCTATAGGGTGTGAATTTCTATAGTTCTCTTTCAATTCAATAACATCTTCAACCTCCAATCCTAATAAATCTGTAAGCTCTTGTCTGCTTGAATTCTCTTCTGTTATCTGTTGGTTTTGGTCAGCCACAATAAAAAAGTTTTCTATTCCAAAGCATATCAATGATTCGTAATATTTTGCAGGTTTATCTTGTCCCTCATCAATAATAATATGATGTGAATTCTCTTCTATTCCAATCTCTTCTAAGTTTTTTATAATTTTATCATAATCAGGAGTTCTCTTTTTTAGTTCCATATTGGGAACATACTCTTTAAATATTTTCCAATAAGCTTTTCCTAACCAACTATCCAATGTAAAACTGTTTAAATCAAAACCTACCAATTGTTTGGTTGCTGTCAATAAAACTCTATTAAAAGTCAAAAAAGAGTAATCATCATCTTTTTGATACTTCATAGCCCTAAGCAATGCAACAACTGACTTTCCTGTTCCAGGCCCTCCAACTACTAAAAATTGACCATTTTCAGGTAGTCGCAAAACTCTATCTTGGTCTTTATTTAAATCATCTACCCCTGGAAGTTTAAATTTTCGTTTAACTCTATTTTCTTTTTTATTAGCATTTAAATCTTCTTCTTTAAGGCTCTTTATTAAATCCAATCTAATATACTCTTGGTTTTTACCATATTTAACTTTTTTTACAATATAATTCATACCTTCAGAAGGCTCAATACCTTTCCAAGAGCTATTTTTAGGTTTAGAAATCAGATACTCATTCTCTTCCAAACTTATCAATAAGCCTTTTTTTGAATATTCTATAACTACGATTTTATACTCTATATTCTCTTCAATTGGTAAATTTTTAATTGCTATTTTACCCACGACTACTCTCCCTCACAAACTCTAAAAAATTCGGAATCCCCAAACTCTCATTTCCTTTAACAAAGACTCTATCTAAAAAAATATTTCCATATTCACAACTAGGTTCAGGTATCAAAG
>JALUKJ010000300.1:0-7747 GCA_027056615.1 Campylobacteraceae bacterium
GATGTGGAGCAGACCATAAAATCACTCTTTGCCTCTATTGCCTATAACAACTTTACCAAAAATGATATAGAGGAGTATGAGGGCTTTTATGCCAGTGTTATCTATGCCTATTTTGTAGGTGCAGGGTGTGACAAGGTGTTAGCCGAAGATGTTACTAATGATGGACGAATTGATTTGAGTGTTTTTATTGACGATTATATCTATATTTTTGAGTTCAAAGTCGATAAAAAAGTGGCTTTAGAGCAGATAAAAAGCAAAGAGTATTTTAACAAATATCTCTCTAGTGGTCAAGAGATTTATATTGTTGGGGTGGAGTTTGATTCTAATAGTCGTAATGTTGTTGGGTATGATTGGGAGAGGTGTAATAGGAGAAATTAGCAATTTATTTATGCTATAATAACGTAAAAATAAAAATTTGAGTTATTATGGCAAAAAGCATTATTGAAAAAGCACCATTTAAATTTTCAGAGCTTCCTCAAAACTTGACCCCTGAGAAGTTTCAGTATATCTTGAAGTACAAAGAGACCGATAGTCAAGGGCGTTACCTATATTGGGACAAATTTAAGTACCGAGTAGAGAAGGGTGATGAGGTAGAGACAGCTTGGTGGGCGACAAAATGGAACCGTTTAGCTAAGATGAAACCAATTGACTATGAAGATAAAGGTGGTGAAGATTCATTTGCTTTTTGCGTTCCTGATATCTTACAAGCTCAACTTCATAAAATTGCGACTTTATCTTCACAAGGGATTGTCCCACATAACTCTATCAAAAAGAATTATCTAATTTCATCTTTGCTTATGGAAGAGGCAATAAGCAGTTCACAACTTGAAGGGGCTTCTACCACACGTCGTGTTGCGAAATCTATGCTAAGTTCTGGTCGAAAGCCAAAAAATGAAGATGAGGAGATGATTTTAAATAACTATCTACTTATGCAAGAGATTAAACAAACTAAAGATGAAGAGTTAACACTAGATTTGATTTTGGAGTACCATAAAATTGCTACAAGAGGCAATAAAATAAATGGTAATATAGCAGGGGTTTTTCGAGACAATGATGAGATTGTAATTACCGATGGATTTGAAGAGATAGTTCATGTTCCACCCCCTTATAAAAACATTGAAGAGAGACTCAAAAAGGTTTGTGCATTTGCCAATACGGAACATTTAGGGGAAGATGGGGAAATATTTATTCACCCTGTGATAAAAGCAATTATTTTACACTTTATGATTGCCTATGAACACCCATTCTCTGACGGTAATGGACGAACAGCACGAGGTATTTTTTATTGGTTTATGCTTCGTAGTGGGTATGATTTTTTTGAGTATATTTCTATTAGTAAACTACTTAAAGATGCTCCTACTAAATATGGAAAATCATTTTTATATACGGAGATAGATGACAATGACTTAACCTATTTTATATTCTATCAAGTTGAGATTATTATTCGTGCTATTGATGAGTTGTTACGTTACCTACAAAAAAAGAGTCAAGAGTTTGAAGAGGTATCTGAACTTTTAAATAGTTCACCTATTGGTCAAGCTTTGAACTTTATAGAAAAAGATATTGTTAAAAAAGCCATTAAAAATCCTGGTAGAGTATTTACGAGTAATGAGATAGTGAGTGACTATGATATTTCAGAAAATACAGCACGAAAGTATCTTAATGAGTTGGTTAAATTTAAGATTTTAGCCTCTTATAAAGAGGGTAGAAGAGTTAATTATATTTCTCCTTCTACTATTCGTGAGACACTTTCTCATAGAGATTAGAATATATCATTTATTATGGTTCGGTAGTTAAACTACGTTCTCTTATTTTTAATCATATCGGTACTTATAATCATTTTTTGTATATGCTTTGTTCCATAAAGAAGCTTGTACATACCATGAAAAAGAAGAAGAATTCCCAAAGAGATAGACAAAAACCGTAAAGCTAAATTTTCTATAAATAACTCCTTTAATTTTATTATAACAGAAAAAAATTAAGTATTTATGCTTTTAGTTTTTGTTTTTTTAATTTACCTTACAACAACCCCATAGCCAACTTAGCCTCATCGGTCATCTTGTCTTGTCCCCAAGGTGGGTCAAATACAATGTCTACCTCAATGTTTTGAAGACCACTTACACGGCTAACAATGCTTTTTACTAAATCAACAATGACTTGAGAAAATGAACAAGTAGCCGAGGTAAGCGTCATGGTAATTTTACACATCTTTAGCATAGATACATCATTTGTCCAACACTCTATATTATAAACTAACCCCAAGTCGTAGATATTGACAGGCAATTCAGGGTCGTATATTTCTCGTAGTTGCTCTATGACCTTCTCTTCCATCTCTTTGTCTGATGGTTGTTTTGCTAAGAACTTCTCACGCTCTTTTTTCATCTTTTCATTAATTTCATCTTGATTAGGCTTATTAAATTTTTTATTATATGCCTCTAGCTCTTCAGCTGTGGTTGGTATGTCATCAATTTTTATATTATTTATATCCATTATTAAACGGCTCCTTCTTTACATCGTTTTGCATAACTGTAGACCATGGTTAAAAAAGCTTGTAGACTCTGTTGTCGTACAGGTGAAAGTAGTTCAACTACTCCCATATCTTGAAGCTTTTGTGGGTCAAAGTTTAAAATCTCATCAGGTTTTCGGTTGTTAAAGATGTCAAGCAGAAGTGTTAACATCCCTTTTGCCATCTCTGATGTCCCTTCTCCTCTTAGAAGTAAAGTTCCATCTTTACATTCACCTACTAACCACGCATCAGAAGCACACCCTTTTACATAGGTTGCTTCATTTTTCTCTTCATCTTTAAGAGTGGTGTGTTTTTTACCAAGGTCAAAGATGTATTCTAGTTTTTCATTGGCTGTAGGAAAGAGGTCGAAGTCCTCTTTGTACATGGCTATTGTTTTTTCTATGCTCATTGTTATTTACCTTTTTCATAAAAAATATCATTTTGTTTTTCGTATTTGGTTTTGACGTTCGATGAAATCGAACCTACGGATTCCAAATTAATCCTCTTTACTATAAAATACTTTATCAAATTCGTTACGAATTAACTCTTGGTGACGGCTGTCACGAATGGTCTCTATCATTGTGTTTGCAAAGGCAATAACTAACATCTTTCGAGCTTCAACAGCAGGAATTCCACGGCTTTGCAGATAAAAAAGC
This sequence comes from Campylobacteraceae bacterium, assembly GCA_027056615.1. Taxonomy (GTDB): domain Bacteria; phylum Campylobacterota; class Campylobacteria; order Campylobacterales; family Sulfurovaceae; genus UBA1140. The sequence continues at coordinate 3,163 of JALUKJ010000300.1, forward strand.
TGTTGAGGGCTTAGTTGTCCTGTGGTTGAACCGTGTGAAGCCTCTAACTCATCAATGTAAATCTCTAGTTGAGGCTTAGAAATCATATATGCTTTCTCATGTAATAAAATTGCTTTTGAGTTTTGAATAGCTTTTGTATATTTAGCTGTTGGTTCTACTTTAATAAGAGCATCAAAGATACCTCTTGAAGCTCCATCTAAAATATTTTTTGCCTCTTGGTTAGAGGTAGAGTGTTGCCCTTGGTGGATAATCTGTGAAACCGTTCCACGTTTAGCATCAGAGTTAAGATAAAGTAGGTGCTGTGCGTCTATATGAGCATGTTCATCTAGTTCTATTTTAAGAAATTGTAGTGCATGGTCACCACCTAAATCAAAGCTTTTAAACATACAAGAAGCATTTTTTGCCACATTGATTTTGTGTGAAGCCAACATGCTGTAGTTTTGATTTTGCATAGTTTGCACTTTGACCACTCTAAAGCTAGAGTCTTGGGCAATATGCATATCGTAACCGTACATTATAAGGCTATTTTGTACCAATTCTCCCTCAAAATGTTCATAGATGGTTGAGTGACGGTTTGCTTGATTAAATAGTACTATTCTATAGTTAATAATAGCATAACTTTTGGTAAAACGGTGAACAATTTTGAGTTCAGCATCTCCGTCAATCTCTATTTTAATGGTTCTAGGGTAGAGGGCATGACTAAGATAGTAGAGTGGGTCAAAATAGTTATCGTCTATCTGCTTATAAGGCTCATAGTAGATACGTACACCTTGTGGTGCAGTAGTAATAACTCCATTTTCTATAACTATCTCTTCACCCTCATTAATCACTTTTGGAGTGTAGTCTAAGCTCTCATACTCCCCATCAAGTAGACTTTCCACATCAAAATAACGGTAGGCTTCACTCTTTTTACTTGGTAACCCCATCTCTACAAACTTCTTAAGAGCTTTATTGATGGGTGAAACAGAGAGTGTAGAGGCTAACTCTTCTAAGCTTTTGTTTTGAAAATTATTTAGTCTCATTGCTCGTTTACTATGCTATCATAGCCCTCTTCTTCTAGTTGAGTCACCAGTTCTGCTCCTGCTGTTTTGACAATTTGACCATCTTTTAAGACATGAATATAGTCAGGCTCAATATAGTCTAAAATACGTGAGTAGTGGGTAATGACTAAAAATGAGCGTTTGCCATCTTTCATTTTGTTAATTCCCTCTGAAACAGCTCGTAGTGCATCAATGTCAAGCCCAGAGTCAATCTCATCTAAAATAATCACTTCAGGCTCTAAAATAAGCATCTGTAAAATTTCATTTCTCTTCTTCTCTCCACCTGAAAAACCCTCATTGAGTGAACGGCTAATCATATCTGGCTTCATTCCTAACTCTTCTAAGTGACCTTTCATAAGACGTAAAAATTGAGCAGCATTTAGCTCCTCTTTTCCTTCATGAACACGTTTAGCATTAAGAGCTGTTCGTAAAAAGTAGGCGTTGTTAACTCCTGGAATCTCTACAGGATTTTGAAAACTTAGAAAAATTCCCTCTTTGGCTCTATCTTCTGGCTCCATATCTTTAATGCTTTTACCTTTAAATAATATGTCACCACCTAAAACTGTAATGTCATAATGTCCTACAATAGCTTTTGAGAGTGTCGATTTTCCTGCACCATTTGGTCCCATAATGGCATGAACTTTTCCCTCTTCGAGTTGTAGGTTAAGCCCTTTTAAAATCTGTTTCTCTCCAATTTTTGCTTCTAAATTTTGAATATCTAATGTTATCATCCTACACTTCCTTCTAATGTTAATTCTAATAGTGCTTTTGCCTCTACAGCGTACTCCATAGGGAGTTGGCTAAAGACCTGTTTACAAAAACCATGAACAATCATACTCACAGCATCCTCTTCGTTTATACCTCGTTGACGTAGGTAAAAGAGTTGTTCATCACTAATCTTTGAGGTAGTCGCTTCATGTTCCACTTGCCCTTGGGTATCTTTTGACTCTAGGTAAGGGAATGTGTGAGCCCCACAGTTGCTACCAATAAGCAGTGAATCACACTCTGAGTAGTTTCGTGCATTGGTCGCATTTGCCCCAATCTTTACCAATCCACGGTAGGTATTTTGACCTTTCATTGCCGAGATACCTTTAGATATAATGGTCGAAGAGGTATTTTTACCCAAATGAATCATCTTGGTTCCTGTGTCGGCTTGTTGTGCTAAAGTGGTTACAGCTACCGAGTAGAATTCACCTACAGAGTTGTCACCCTTTAAGATACAAGAGGGGTACTTCCATGTAATCGCAGAGCCAGTTTCAACTTGTGTCCAAGAGATTTTAGAGTTGTCTCCTTTACAGAGTCCTCGCTTGGTTACAAAGTTATAGATACCCCCTTTACCTGTCTCATCCCCAGGGTACCAGTTTTGAATGGTGGAGTATTTTATTTCGGCATCTTTCATTGTTACCAACTCTACCACGGCAGCGTGGAGTTGATGTTCGTCTCTTGTTGGAGCTGAACAGCCCTCATTGTAACTCACATAAGAACCCTCATCGGCAATAATTAAGGTACGTTCAAACTGCCCAGTATTAAGGGCATTAATCCTAAAATAGGTACTTAACTCCATCGGACAACGTACACCTTTAGGAATATATACAAACGTTCCATCGGTAAAGACAGCAGAGTTAAGTGTAGCAAAGTAGTTGTCGGTCATAGGGACAACCGAAAACATATACTTTTTCACTAATTCAGGGTAGTCACGAATTGCATCAGAGATAGAACAGAAAATAACCCCATGTTTACTCAACTCTTCACTATATGTGGTAGTAACCGAAACAGAATCTACAACAGCATCAACAGCAATCCCTTGAAGTTGTTTCTGCTCTTCAAGAGGAATCCCAAGCTTCTTATAGGCTTCAATAATCTTAGGGTCAACTTCGTCTAAACTCTCTGGTGCTTGTTTTGGTGCTGCAAAGTAGGAGATAGATTGATAATCAATCGGCTCATACTCCAACTTACCCCAATGAGGCTCACTCATCTCTTGCCATTTATGAAAGGCTTTAAGGCGAAGTTCAAGCATCCAATCGGGTTCATCTTTTTTCTTAGAGATAAAAGCGATGGTCTCTTCACTTAACCCAGGAGGGGCTACATCGGTTTCAATGTCAATCTCAAAACCAAGAGCATACTCGCCTGATACAGCTTTGTTTAACTCTGTACTTTCCATTTTTTATCCTTATTTAGAGTTATCTTACTAACGTTATAGCACAATCTAAATTAGGATAAATTGACAAAAGTAAATATAGGAGTAAATTACTCTCATTTAATTTAATTAATTGTTTCTTATACGACAAATTAAGAGAAGAAATAGGCATAGTAAAAAAATAAAAGGGTGTGATGGTAATCACACCCTTAAAATGAAACAATTAATCTAATTTATAAAACTCTTTTTTAAAAAGAATTATTCCAACAATAGAATTTAAACTAATAATTAGTACTAAAAGTAAACTATTTGAATAGAGTGGTACAGCTTGATTTTTATAGGCTTTACACGAACAATCATTAGTAGTAGTTACATCTTCAACAATTATTTTAGGCAAAAGAGAAATATTTTGATTTGAAATATCAGAAGTTAAATCTATATTTTGGATTTGACCTGAACTATTAAGATTTGTTGTTGGTAAGACTACAAAATTTGAAGGATAAATAACCTCAATACAATAGTTGTCAGCAGGAAGATTGGTAAATTGATAAAATCCATCTCTTACCCCATCATTAACTGTTGTGGTTGTATTAAAAATAGTACCTGTACAATCTAATGAGTTATATAAGTTTACTGTTAATCCATTTATCCCAGATTCGTTATTGTCTTGAATGCTATTCTTATTGCTATCTGACCATATATAACTATTTAATATATTAAATGTATTAATAGGCTTAGGATATACCCCAACATCTCTATTTAAATCATTAGCCGTTAAATGGATATTAGGAATAAATCCTGAACTGTTTGCATCGGTGTGTGGTGAAACTAGGTAATTTTTATCTACTTCAAACTCTAAACAGTAGTCACCACTATTTAAATTATTAAATTGATAAAATCCATCTTTTGTAGGTGTTCCTCCATTTGCTGTTGTGGTAGTATCTAAAATATCTCCTGAACAATCATTGGAGTCATAAAGATTAACTGTTGTTCCGTTAACTCCTGATTCATTACTATCTTGAATACCATCATGGTTACTATCTAGCCAAAGATAATCTCCTAAAATAAAATTATTAGGAGTGATAGGTGTCTCATATACTCCAATATCTTCATTGAGGTCATCAGCTATTAAATGGATATTAGGAATAAATCCTGAACTGTTTGCATCAGTACGTGGTGAAACTATATAGTTGCTATCTAGCTCAAACTCTAAACAGTAGTCACCACTATTTAAATTATTAAATTGGTAAAATCCATCACTACTATTTGCTCCACCATTTACTGTTGTGGTAGTATCTAAAATATCTCCTGAACAATCATTGGAGTCATAAAGATTAACTGTTGTTCCGTTAACTCCTGATTCATTACTATCTTGAATACCATCATGGTTACTATCTAGCCAAAGATA
>JALUKJ010000300.1:7847-8461 GCA_027056615.1 Campylobacteraceae bacterium
TGAACTGTTTGCATCAGTACGTGGTGAAACTATATAGTTGCTATCTAGCTCAAACTCTAAACAGTAGTCACCACTATTTAAATTATTAAATTGGTAAAATCCATCACTACTATTTGCTCCACCATTTGCTGTTGTGGTAGTATCTAAAATATCTCCTGAACAATCATTGGAGTCATAAAGATTAACTGTTGTTCCGTTAACTCCTGATTCATTACTATCTTGAATACCATTATGATTATTATCTAGCCAAAAGTAATCTCCTAAAGAGTAATTAGTTGGAGGATTTGTTCTAAATCGACCATTATTTTTACTATTTGAGATAGTAGATGGTGATTCTCCTTTTGAATTAAAAGCTGTTATCTCTACATGATATAGAGTATCTGGTTGTAATCCTGAAATAGTAAGATACTGATAACCTCCTATTCCTTTTGAAGGTGGTAAGGTTATGGTTTTAACAAGTAAATTACCATTAGATTCATAAAGGTAAACATTAAATCCATCCTCATTATTAGCTTTATCTATAAATGCAATTCTTGCACTTGATGAAGTAACATGGTAAGTAGCAACATATTCTCCTGGTGTTGTAGGAATAGAGTTTGGGAAGAGTAAAATTG
>JALUKJ010000301.1 GCA_027056615.1 Campylobacteraceae bacterium
ACAGAATGATGACTTTTTTCTTGTGACGTTGTTTTTGATTTTGTTGTGTTTTTGTCACTACTACCCTTTTCAGTAGCATTATTACATCCAAGTAGCACTAAAGCTATCAATAGGCTTGTATAAAGAGACTTGAATAAGTACATAGTTAATCCCTTATTTTTAATTGGAAACATTATATAATGATTGCTCTTAATATCTAACAGCTTAAGGAAAAATATGAAACCACAAAAGCACATACAAATAGCCCAACTATTCATGCCCTCAGATGCTCATATTTTAAGAGGGCTACTAGAAGCCCAAGATATTACAGTTTTTATGTTTGACGAAGGATTTTCCTCTTTAACTCCAGCAGATGCCGTAGCTGTTGGGGGTATTAAACTCCATGTTCCTTTAGAGCAAAAAGAGAAAGCTCAAAAGATAGTAGATAAATTTTATGAAAATCTAAAAGAAGAAAATATTCTAAAATGTAGTAACTGTGGCTCAACTAAGCTAAAACATGACTATATAGAACATATAAAATATGGAGTTATTAACCTGATATCTGCATTTGCTGGTGCAAATGCTTCTCATGGTGTCCGACACTATAAGAAGTGTTTGAATTGTGGGTATCAAAATTAAACCCTACCCCTCTTTACTTATCTCCTCTTTTATAATTTTTAGATTAGGGTTAGTATAGAAATCCAAACAACCAAAGAGGGATTTTATGACCAAATCCACTCTCTATATGGTCAGAGACAACAAAAGAGTTCTCTATATCTTTTATCTGTTTAAAACTCTTATTTTTCCCTCCAATTTCAAAGAGATATTTATCGTCTATTAAAAAATCACCCTTTTTAGGAATGGTCACTTCATGCTCTGTTTGGAGTTGATTAGCAAAAAATGTCTCTCTAAGCGTTCCTATTTTGGACTCATTACAATAGGCATAATTTAGGTTTGAATTGTTGAGATAAATCTTATCTGGCTTTAAAAAGATATTATCCCCTTTGGTTTTTGAGCGTAAGATATTGAAAATTTTTCCACGATTTAGATAGTTCATATAGAGATAAAGCGTATCTCTGTCTGTTCCAATCTTTGCACTAAGCTCTTTGATATTTAATTTAAATGGCTCAGATTGACAAATGAGCTTTACCAATCGCTTTAGATTAACAATATTTTCATATTTAATGGTAAAAATAGAGGGAATATCGGTCTCTATGACGATGTTAATAGTCTCTTTGAGTTTTTTACTATAGGTACTTGGTTCTTGGAAATAGAAAGGGTAAAAGCCATATTCTAAATACTCTCTCCAATGCTCCAAGGGCTTTAACTCTTTTTTAAGCTCATAAGCAATCTCCAAATGGTTGCTCAAAATCTCTTCTAAGCTATAACTTTTTAACTCTATGCCCAATTTTATCTCTAAAAATTCACGATAAGAGAGTCCATTCATTGGGTACAAAACAGCTCTTCTACTCAAATCTGCTTTTGAGTGTTCAAGCTCTATGGCAGATGAACCTGAAAAAATCACCTTTAAATCTAACATATCATATATCTGTTTTAGCTCTCGCTCAAAATTTTTATATTTATGTATCTCATCAATAGCCAAAACTTGACCACCCAAAGCAGAAAAGTGTTTGGCAATCTCTAACAAAGAGCTATCAACAACTTCCAAGCTATCAGCCGATATATAGAGTTTTTTATGCAAAGGTATCTCTGATAGACTCTCAAGATATTGTAAAATATAGGTTGTTTTCCCCACACCTCTAGCTCCAACAATCCCAATAAGTTTATCGTTATGCTTTATAGTGTCCCATACATATCGTCTATAGGTAACTTTTTGATGGTCTAAATATTGTAAAAAGTCTTGATGTAGTTGTTCTATCATGGAGTCTCCTATATTTTTTATATTATATCATAATTAGGTTATAGACTATATTTATTTCATAAAAGTTAGGTTATAACCTAACTTTTATAGAAGTAGTGAATTTGTCATCTCTTTACTTCTTACCAATCAAAATCAACCCACCATAACTAAGCAGTTCATCTTTTAAACTAAAAATAAAAGAGTTAAACATAAACTTTACTTTTACCCTGTCATTTTCATACACATAAGTAAAATCTTCTTGGGTAAAATTATCATTAAAAGGTTGATATGTAGTTGTATTGTTCTTATCTAAGTTAAGTACTCCTTGGACGAACTCCTCTATGTCAATCGAAGCTAAAAGCTCTTTGTTCTCTTTTATTATAACCTTTTTATCATCTGTTTTTACTCTATAGAGCTGTTTTTGATTTGAGTGATTTTGAGGTTCACAAGCTAAAGTATTTACAAAAAGCTTTGATTTTTTCTTGTAGAAAAACCTAACTTCCCAATCATAGTCTGAAAGCTCAATCCCTCCTGTGAGTGGTTCTTCTTGAATATGTAAACTCTTACCCATCTGATATTTTGTAATATTTTTATTATAATTCATCTGCTCTCTCCACTCCCACTTGCTTATGTATTTAAATCCCAACTTTTCAGTTGCAAACATTGGAAAGTTTTTACTGTTAGAGATAGCACAATTGTTTAAAACATCTTCTTGATTATTAAACTCATTTACCACCTCAGGCATAATGGG
>JALUKJ010000302.1:0-1886 GCA_027056615.1 Campylobacteraceae bacterium
GGTGTGTATCTTGCGACAAAAGAGGTAAAAGAGGAAGAAAAAGTGATATTTTTTGAGACAAATATAACAGCAAATCTCTTAAATATTAAGATAAAAAAACATTAGTTTCAATTTGCGAGGAGTATTTAATGAAATCTTATTACAAAAGTGTGTTAATTATGACTATTGCAATAACTACTATTTTTGCATCTGCCATTGAGATGAAAAAAGGATGGGGATTATATGGAACAAATGTGTATATCTCAAATCTAAACTCTTTTTCGAGTATTGATATGATGTGGAAATATGATCAATATGGATGGAAAGTAGCTTCTCCCTCACAAAAATATTATTATAAATTGCATAACCAAACTAAGTATGAACCGTTACTATTTTTGAAAGAGGGTGAGGGTTTTTGGGCATATTTACCAAGTAGTGATAAAAATATAACTATCAGCGAAACTAATATCTCTACTCCTTTTATTGATATAAAACAAGGGTGGAATCTTAGTTCTATTATATCAAATAGAGTAATTTATTTGGATGATTTTATAAAAGATAAAATATTACTATAGTATGGAGTTATCAAGACAATAAATGGATGGGATATTCTCCGATAAACTCTGTACAAACAGTACTAAATGAAAATAATATATCCAAGCTAGAGTACTTGCACCCCTTTGAGGGTTTTTGGTTGCTTAGCGGCAATATACAATCAATAAACTTAACAACGCCGACATATACATCTATACTTCAAACTGGTGATAAAATGTGTCTTAGTCATAATGATTCTACTACCTCTTGCAGTAGTCAAGATTTGCTACAAAGTGATGTTTTTTATCATAAAGGATTGAAAAGGAGATTTGTAAGAGATGATAGCAAGGAGATAGTTAGAGATTTGACTACCGGTTTAATGTGGCAAGATAATAGTGAGGCAAAGAGTGTGCAAAAGGGTATCATTACTGATGAAAATTATGATAAATGTCACAATCAAAATGATAATTTGGCTTGTTACGATACAAGCGGCGATACGGCTTCAAACTATTGTGAAGCTCTTAGTCTCGGAGGTTATAGTGATTGGAGGCTTCCTAATATAAGGGAATTGCAAAGTTTAGTGTATGTAAATAGTAGTAAATTTATATTGCCGGTATTTGAAAATGTTGCGGATGGTAATTATTGGAGCAAAACGCCGGTAAGCAATGAAAAAGAGTTCAATTGGTTTATAAATTATCTTCATGACGGATATGTAACGAGCTACTCTTATGCTAAAAGCTACCCTTTTTATGTAAGATGTGTTAGAGGAGAAAAAAAGTATATTGAAAGAGAGCATTTTATTAGAGATTCTAAAAAACAAGTGGTGTATGATACTACAAATCATTTAGTATGGCAAGATAGCGTTGATAACAGAGATTTACTAAAATCAAATATAACAGATGCGGTAGAGTATTGTGAAAATTTACATTTTAATGATGAAAATGATTGGAGACTCCCAAATGTAAATGAACTCTTCTCTATGGTTGATTTAAGACATAAAGACCCTGCCGTAAGTTCCGCTTTTAGTAATATAACATCAGGATTTTATAAAGAATATAAAGAGAAAGGGATTCCTACAGATTATCCCTTTTCAATTAGACCTTCGGATCTTACTATCGAGGATTGGTGCCTTACATTTAACATAAATCCTTTAGATCCGATAGGAGTCTTAATAGAGAGAACTATCAATCATTTAAAAGAAGAGAATGATCATTACACTATAGAGGATATTATTATCGAGGTAAAAAAGGATAGAACTACTGATGATACAACAAAATACGCAGTTATCAACAGATTTGAAAATGCGATTACTTGGGGATTGTTCTCAGAAAAAGGGACTGCACTTAAGGATATTGCAATACCTGGGAAAATAT
>JALUKJ010000302.1:1896-2591 GCA_027056615.1 Campylobacteraceae bacterium
GAGAATGGGTGCTAGGAAGCTTGAAGAATTTTCAAGAGTAAGTGAAGCTGTGCATTTTTTCTCCAGAAATATTGATGAAAAAGAGGAGATGCCTTTGGTGTGGTTAGTTATTGATGAGGCACATGAATTTTTGCCAAACCAAGGAAAGACTTCAGCGTCTGATGCTTTGATCACAGTATTAAGAGAGGGTCGAGAACCAGGAATATCATTAGTTTTAGCAACTCAGCAACCAGGGAAGATACATACTGATGTTATGACTCAGTCAGATATAATAATATCTCATAGAATAACTGCAAAGATTGATGTTGATGCACTAGGAACATTGATGCAATCTTATTTTAGAGCTAGCCTGGATAAAGAACTTAATATTTTGCCAAGAGTGACGGGTGCTGCACTGATAATTGATGATATGAATGAAAGAATGTATCCTGCAAGAATAAGACCTAGGTTCAGCTGGCATGGAAGTTCTGCTCCAACAGCATTAAAAGAAATTAAAAAAGAATTTTAGCGTATGGTTAAAATTATTTTTGGTCTGGTTCAAGAGAGAATAGTGAGGCAATAAAGATTATTAACCCCAGAATCAAAAATGTCAGACCCCATGTGGGATCAATTTGGCTAGTTGCAAGGTAGAAACCAAATATTAATATCAGCAATAAACCTATCACTGTAAAAGATAAAGGTAATGGTCTTTTTAC
>JALUKJ010000303.1:0-530 GCA_027056615.1 Campylobacteraceae bacterium
GTGGTCATTTTAGAATTCAAGAAAAAATTGAAAGGAGGATATTATATGCAAGAGTTAGCTCAAAAAAACAAGAGTCAAGTATTGAAAAACAAAAAAAGCTACTCCAAGAAAAATATCCAGATGCAGACATTATCATTGATATTGCCTCAGCTTTCAACTTTAAACGAAAAGGACTTAAAGCCATATTAGAATCAGCAATGTCAGGAAGTGCAATCTGCGTTGTGGTTACCACACAAGATAGACTCGCAAGGTCAGGATTTGGACTCATCAAATGGGTTATCGAATTACATGGTGGAGAAATTATCTCATTGGAAGAAGAGATTGGTTCCGAAACATTTGATACCAAAGAGCTTATCTGTTTCATTACCAGTTTCTGCAACTCTCATTATGGGAAAAGGTCAGCAAGACGAAGAAAAGAAAATAATAGCATCAAAAAAGATTAGATTTTATGGCATCCTTCATATCTACCGAAAAGTAGTTTACACTTTTTTTAGGAATCGGAGACTTTAGTCCAATGCCAATGAATTAAG
>JALUKJ010000303.1:540-8418 GCA_027056615.1 Campylobacteraceae bacterium
ATCCTGTAGGTTCGATTTCATCGAACAAAAAATCAGAACCCGTAAAACAATCCGTTCGATGAAATCGAACCTACAGATTCCAAACATTAATTCGTTAATTCATTGGCATTGGACTTTAGTCCTGAAAAATAATAAGCGAGGCTAAAGCCATCGGTTCCAAAGTGTAAACTACTTATGAAACATGCCATATGATTTTCAATATTATTAATAGCTTTTAAGAGCCTAGTACCGTTCTCATTCTCTTTTTGGACTAGTGAAATATTAATATGAATGGTTTTTTCTTGAAAAATTTTTTTAATAGATTCTAAAAAGTTCATATCTAATTCATTATATTATCTCCAAGGATACCTCTTCCATAATCTTCGATTTTGGAGAGGAGGAATGGGAGATTTCTTTCCTACCCCTATAGTAGAGGGAGAAAGGAATTTATTTTTCTATACTTCTACCATTAGTAGCTTGAACAGGACGATTGTTATTCATTCCAATCTCTTTGTGAATAGCTGCAATTTGCTCTGCTGAAGCTGTCTGTGGTTGTTTAAGTACAAACCAGTTAACTTGCTCACTACATGGTGGAGTAGTTAAAGAACCCATAAAGTGGTAGTATTCTCTCTTTGCTGGCATAACCACATCTAAATACTCTTTTGAAAACTCAAGTTTACTCTCTTTATTTTTCTCTAATGGAAAACTTTTAATGATTTTATTTAGTGTTGGGTTCTCTGTTCCCTCTTTGAACATCACAGCTATAACAGCTAATTTACCATCTTTAGTAGCGTGAACAAAGTGTGCTTCTAAAGGAAATGATTTTCCATTAACATGGTTTTCACTTGGTGTATGGAAGTGAAACTGTTTTAACTCATACGCTTCACCATTAATGGTCAATGTATCTCCATTTTTAATATTTACTTGAACGGTATGTCCATTGTTAATAACACTTTTTGAACCTTGTGGATAGTTAATGTTAAGAGGAGCTAACTCAATATCTTTTGTTGAAACAACATTGATTGGTGATTGCTCTTTACCCTCTGAACACATATTAAACTTATCATCTAATGTACTCCAGTGGCTAGGTGCAACATCTCCTGAGTAACCCCAATGTTTATGGTGAGTAGTAGCATGTTCGGCATGTCTAGTTGCTTCATGCGTTGATACATTTTTTGGTTGTTGACTACAAGCAGTAAGTAAAATTGATGCTAAAGCAATGGTTGCATAGGTTGTGATTTTTTTCATTCATATCCCTTGATGATTAATTTCATACTAATTATATCAAAAAAATTGCATACAATATAGTTTTATATAAGAAAAATATATGCTAAATATAGATTATGTGTAAAAAAGGACGTTTTTGTATTGATATAGTACATCCCTAATCATTTACTTTATTAATTGTTAATAATCTACAAGAGTTCTCTAAAATAGCAACTTTTTTAACCATCTCAGTTAAGTCTCGGTCATAAGAGATAAGTCCAAAACCTTTAATTAGTAGTAAATGGTTTCTATTTTGTTTAAAATATTGGGCTATCTCATAAGGGGCTCTCTCTTCCCAATCATTAAAGTTTTGTGGGTCATATACGTGAATTTCTTTTAAGATAGTATAGCCATAGTAGTCTTTTGGAATAACTAAGGAGTGGTCAAATGAGTAAGCAGTAGCATATGGTGGCATGGTATAGGAGATATATTTGGCACTTGCTAGAGTCTTGTAGATTTCTAGGTGAATTTCACTGTCAGAAGAAGCCTCTTTCCAACGGTAATCTTTTCGTATGTTACAAGTAAGACGAATAAATCCATTGTCGGTTACTTCATCTAAAATAATCTCTTTCTTGTTGATTACAAATGAATTCAAATCAACTTTTGCAGAGATAGAACCGTGAAAAACACCAAAGTAATTTTTAGCAAACATGGAGTGAGAGATATGTTGAAGTTCTTTAAGTAAGTGAGCATCCATGAGAATCTAATCCTAATTTTGATAATTTTTGTTATTATATCAAAAAAGTAAAAAGAAGAGTTAATGAAAAATATACCCCATATCCCTGTACTACTTGGTGAAGTCCTAGATGGATTCTCTAATATAAAAGAGGGTTATTTTGTAGACTGTACACTTGGCTATGCAGGACATAGCGAAGCGATGTTAAAAAGATATGAGCAGATAAATCATATTGGTATTGATAGAGATGATGAAGCTCTGGCTTTTTCTAAAGTAAGGTTAGAGCCTTTTAGAGAACGCTCTACACTCTATAAAGGGACATTTGCCAACACACTACCAACCCTTAAAGAGTCACCTATTACAGGTTTGTTAGCCGATTTTGGAGTTTCATCTTTGCAACTTGATAAGATGGAGCGTGGTTTTTCGTTTGAGAGTGAGACCTTAGATATGCGAATGGATTCAAGTGCCAAGCTTTCAGCCTATGAGGTGGTCAATGAGTACCCACAAGAGAAGTTGGAGTATATATTAAACCATTATGGAGAGGTTCGTTCATACAAAAGGATTGCATCTGCCATTGTTCAAGCACGAGCTAAAAAGCCTATAGAGAGTGGCACAGAACTTTCAGATATTATCTGTACCGTTATTCCTCGTAGGGGAAAAATACATCCTGCAACTCTCTCTTTTCAAGGTATTCGTATAGAAGTAAATAATGAATTAGGAGAGATAGAGGGGCTTTTAGATGTGCTTGAAGCAAAGTTTAAAAATGGTGAGTTAAATGGAGCAATTATTTCACTCATTACTTTTCACTCTTTAGAGGATAGATTGGTTAAAAACCGTTATAAAAAATGGGCAACCAAATGTATTTGTGACCCACAAGCTATGCGTTGTACTTGTGGAAAAAACAATGAGTTGGGTAAGATGTTGACACGAAAACCTATAGTTGCAACTAAAGATGAGTTAAAAATAAATGCTAGGTCACGTTCTGCTAAACTTAGGACGTTTATATTTAAGGAGAAAAAATGAATACAAAAGTTAAAGAAGAGAATGGCGTAACTATGGGGATGATACTTATTACAATTTCATTAACAGCTTTAGTACTCCTTTTAACTATTCCAAATATCTATTTAGACAATCATATCTACTATGAGAGTCGTACTTTGGCTCATTTAAACAAGATAAAAACAACACTAGAAGAGGAACAAGTACTTATTAAGAACAAACTAGAGGTTATTAATGTTCGTGAAAATCTTGATAATTAAGAGTAGTAGATGATTAGAAAATTTCTTGAATTTGCCATTGACCGTCCTGTTTTAAACCATTTGGTAATGGTCTTGATGATTGTTATGTCTATTTTTGCTTATAAAAGCATCCCAAAAGAGATTTTTCCACCCTCTCAACTTGATGAGATAGTCATTTCAGGGTCATACATTGGAGCAAGTGGTGATGTGCTTGATAAGATGGTAGTCAAAAGCATTGAAGATGGGCTTAAGACAATTTCAGAGATAGATGAGGTCGATACTACCATTCAAAATGGATTCTTTAAAATAGAAGCTTCAATTTTACCTCACAATGACAATCAACAGATTTTAGGGAATGTTAAAGATATTATCTCTAAAAATAGACGTGATTTACCTGCTGATATGGATGAGCCAATTGCACAGATAAGAGTACATGACTACCCTTTACTATTGGTGGCTGTGGCAGGTGGAGAGAGTAGAAAAGATTTAGTTGATGGAGCAAATGATTTAAAAGACCGATTGAGTAATATCTCTGGTTTAGCTGATATTGCTATACGAGGTGAGTCAGACGAAGAGGTTTTAATTACCCTTGACCAAAAGAAGATAGATGCATTTGGACTCTCTAAAACGGCTGTCTATTCTGCTATTGGGTCACTCTCATCTATTTTTCCTGTAGGAACAGTAAAAGCAAAAGGAGAACACCTCTACATCTCAACTATCAATGGAGAGAAGAGTAAAAAGAAGTTAGAAGATACTCTGTTAACTGTAAATGGAAAACGTTTCTATCTACATGATATTGCCTCTGTTAGGGTTGGGTTGGCAGAACCTGTACAACTTTCACACTTTAACTCTAAACCTAATATCTCTTTAAATATTACAAAAACTAAAGAGGGAAATGCTATTGAGTTGACTAAAAAGGTTCGAGAGGTTCTAAAAGAGTTTAACAAAAAATATGAAGGGAAATTGACCTTTGAAGCCTATACCGATACATCAATTTGGATTAAAAACCGTCTAAACTTGGTCTCTTCAAATATTATGTTTGGTCTTATTATGGTATTTTTGGCTCTTCTTTTAACACTAAATGTTCGTATTGCTTTTGTGGTTGGTTTGGGGATTCCTACTTCATTTATGATAGCTCTAATTTCAGCCGAGATGATGGGAGAGAGTATCAATATGCTTTCACTTATGGGTGCATTAATTGCTCTTGGAATGTTGGTTGATGAAGCTATTGTTGTAGCAGAAAATATCTACAGACATATTGAGATGGGAAAATCTCCACGAGAGGCTTCCATAGATGGAGCTGTGGAGATGTTTCCTGCTGTACTTACTGCTACCATGACAACAGTTTTTGCATTTTTACCTCTGCTTATTATGTCAGGTGAGATGGGAATGTTTATTAGAATTTTGCCAATTATGATTTCTATTTTACTCTTAAGCTCTCTCTTTGAAGCATTCTATTTTTTACCTCTTCATGCTAAAGAGTTTTTTTCTATGGGAAAGATAGAAAATATACAAAAAGAGCAGAGCCAATTTTGGAAAAAATTGATTTCTCTTTATCGTTTTATCTTAAAGGGATTGCTAAAATTTAAAGCAACCTCTCTACTTCTTTTAGTGGGCTTAATTATTTTTGGTACAGTAGCAATGTTTAAAGTGAGTAAGTTTCAGCTTATGCCTGAATTTGATGTGCAACAGATTCATCTTAATGGTAAAGTCAATATTAACAACTCTTTAACCGATACAGAGAAGTATGTAACTCATATTGAAGAGGAGTTACTAAAATATTTAGATAAAAAAGAGGTAGACTCTGTCACTTCGGTTATTGGTTTTAAGATGAATCAAGACCAAACTTTTGATACGGGAGATAACCTTTTCCATATTTTTATTAATCTTCATGAAAGAGCTCCTGAAAACTTTTTTGACAAATATATTAATCCACTATTTTCGCTAGAGTATGATGACTCTGATATGATACGTAATAAATCAGCCCAAGCAATAACAAAAGATGTTCAGAATGGTATCTTAGAGAAAATGAGAAAGCTCAAAGATAAAGATGGTAAAGCTGTTTTTGAAGAGTTTAATATTTACGCCCAACAGACAGGAATGGTAGGAAATGACATCGAAATTGGTTTTTCAGATGAAAATCAAAGTAAGGTATTAGAGACGTTAGCCAAAGTAGAGAAAAAACTAGCCACCATAAAAGGGGTACATGACATTGGAGATAATGCCACCGAGGGAGAGCGTGAGTTAAAACTTAGAGTCAATGAGTATGGACAGTCGTTAGGACTCAATGAGAGTTATATTTCACAAATTCTTAGAGGTTCATTCTTTAAAGCAGAGTATAGTAAAATGTTTAACCAAGAGGGACTGCTTCGAGTTAAGTTAGAAGACAAATATAAAGATAAGAAAGGTACATTAAGTAACTTTAAACTTACTACTCCTGATGGTAAAGTAGTAGCACTTAAAGAGGTTTGTGATTTTATCTATCAAAAGAGCTTTGTACGTATCTTTAAAGAGAATGGGGTTAGGGTTAACTCTCTTTATGGAGCAGTAGACAAAAGTATAATTGTTCCACAAGAGGTGATGAAAAAGTTAGAACCACTACTTGATGAGGTACGAAAAGAGGGTATAAAAGTAATAATCAAGGGTGAGAAGAAAGCCAATGACCAAATTATATTGGAGATGACACAAGCAGGACTAATTGCTGGTTTTCTTATCTTTATTACATTAGTTTGGATGTTTAACTCTTTTGTGCAACCTCTTATTATCTTATCTATTATTCCTCTCTCTATTTTAGGTGTTTTAGTAGGTACAAAACTTATGGGCTTAAACCTAACCATGACAGGAGCAATGGGTATTGTCGGACTTGCAGGAGTAGTTGTTAATGATGGGCTTATTATGTTAGAGTTTATACGCAAAGCAAATACTACTAAAGAGATTTTAGATTATGCAGGGCAACGCTTTAGACCTATTATATTAACGTCGGTCACTACAGTTTTAGGTTTGGCTTCGCTTATCTTCTTTGCTTCTGGTCAAGCTCTTATTTTGCAACCAATGGCAATTAGTTTGGGTTTTGGGGTTGCTTGGGCTACTGTATTAAACTTATATTTTGTTCCGTTGATGTATGCTGTGTTGTATCGAGTTGGAGAGAAAGAGAAACGTGGGTTGTTGTTGAGTACTTTGTGGAGAAAGATTGTAGGTTGAGGGGTTAACGACTAACTTTAGTAATAAATGCCTTTCTAGCAGTTATTTAAGTTCAATAATCTCTCTTTCTTGTGTTTAGCTTTTAAACTATTATAAAACTAAAAACCTGAGTTCGGTGGATATGGTATTCCAGCGAACTCAGGTTAAAATAATCTTGTGAAGCTTGACATCATGGAAAACCCCACACAATATCACTTATGATATAATTAAATCAAAAAAGATTAAAGATGAAAAAGATACCCTATGGCATTAGTGATTTTAAAAGATTAAAAACAGAAAATTTCTACTTTGTCGATAAAACGCACTATATCGAAAAACTAGAAAACTTTCCCTCTAGTTTTATGATGTTCTTACGCCCAAGACGCTTTGGTAAATCTCTTTTTGTAGCAATCTTAGAAGCCTATTATGACATCTATTTCAAAGATGATTTTGAGGCTATCTTTAAAGATACCTACATTTTAAACCATAAAACTAAAGAGGCAAGTAGCTATATGGTTTTACGGTTTGATTTTAGTGCTGTAGATATTTATAATGTGGAAAAAAGTTTTAAACTGCTTTTAGAGTTAAGATTAAAAAACTTTGTCAACAGATACAATCTTAAAATACTCTTTAAAGATGACTCTCCTATCTCAATGTTAAATACCATTTTTGACTATATTGTTCAAGAAAACCTTAACCTCTATGTTATGATAGACGAATACGACAATTTCGCAAACAAACTCTTTTTAAACAACAAAGAGGATTACCTGAACATAGTCACAAAAAAAATAGCCCCATTTAAACAGTTTTTTACCACCCTAAAAGCAGGGGCTACAGGAAATAATGCCCCAATTAAACGAATGTTTATAACAGGGGTAACACCAATGACGATGTATGATGTAACAAGTGGGTTTAATATTGGAGATAATATCTCGTTGCACCCTATCTTTTACAATATGGTAGGGTTTAACCATAGTGAACTAAAAAAGATTTTAGAAGACTATAATATAAACGATAAAGTTTCTACCACTATGTTACAAGAGTGGTATGACCACTATAACTTTAGTGAAGATAGCACAGAGCGACTCTACAATACAGATATGATTTTATATTTTGTTAATAAATTTCTCCCTCTACATAAACCACCAAGAGAGATGATAGACATCAATGTAAGAAGCGACTACTCAAAACTAAGAAGTATTATCTACACCAATAAAAAACTAAATGGTAATTTTAAAACCATGCAAACTCTTATAGGTGGAGAGCATATTAGCATTGGTAATTTAGTACAAGATTTTACTGCATTAGATTTAAGCCAAGAGAACAACTTTAAATCACTTCTCTTTTATCTAGGGCTTGTAACCATAAAAGATAGAGATTTAGATTTAAACCTAAATATTCCAAATGAGACCGTAAAAAGAATAGATATAGAGTTTTTAAAATCGGCTTTAGAGGTAGAAAAGGTATTTAGTATTAATATAAGCAGACTAGAAGAGGAGTTTAAAAAATTTGCCTTGAAAGGAGAGCTAAATATTTTTG
>JALUKJ010000304.1 GCA_027056615.1 Campylobacteraceae bacterium
GTTTTATATCTTAGAAAGTAACTCTGTTTTTTTAAAAATTGGATATAATCTTAAGATGATAAAAGAACAACTACAAAAAATAGAAATATTTAAAAATCTAAGCGAAGTAGAGCTAGAAAAGGTTATCAATATCTCTGTTATTAAAAAGCTTTCACGAGAAAATATTCTTTTTTATGAAGGGGAGAAGCCTCAGTTCTTTTATGTTTTATTGGATGGTTTTGTAAAGTTTTATAAAACTGATTTGAAAGGTAATGAGATTGTTATTCATTTCTTTACTAGACCAATGTTTATAGCAGAGATGCCAAGTTTTGAAAATATCCCTTTTCCTGCCACAGCAATTTCTATGAGAGATGAAAGTTGTTTTCTGCTTATTGACCGAGAAAAGTTCTTGGTACTTCTTAATACAGACCCAAGATTTTGTCTATACATTATTAAATCATTAAGTCAAAAAGTAAGGAGTTTAGAACAGGTTATTAATCGAAATCTTATTTACGATGCTATGACTAAAGTTTGTTCGTTTATTAAAGAGAATCCACGAGATATTGCAAATACGAAACATAAAGATATTGCTATGATTTTAAATATGGCTCCTGAGACGCTTTCACGTATACTTAAAAAGTTAAAAAATTTAAATATCATTGACAAAAAGGGAGTGCTTATTAATGCAGAGAAGCTAGATATGTTTCTACTCTTATAACTTTTTTAAACCTTAGTCCTATGCACTAAACTTTATTTACAAAAAAATATAAACTAAACCTTGACAAGATAGACTCAATGATGTATAATTCTTGGAAATCTTCAATTATGTGTTATTTGGAGATTCTAAAAATATGAAATAAGGAGTAGTATCTATTATGAGTAAAGATAATAAAAATTCTAAAGTAGAGACTGAACTAGAAGTAGAAACTCCAGAGACTGAAGAGGTAATTGAGAGTGAAGACAAGACTACCGATGAGCTGACACAGTTGAGAGAGGCACTTGCTAAGTGTGAAGATAAATATTTAAGAACTCATGCTGATTTTGAAAATGCTAAAAAACGTTTAGCTAAAGATAAAGTTACAGCTGTATCATATGCTAATGAGAGCTTTGCTAACGATATGTTGTCTGTTGTTGATTCATTTGAGAGTGCTTTAGCAACTATTGAAGCTATTGAGACAGAAGAGACTTCGGAAGTATTAGATAAGATTAAAGAGGGGTTAGAATTAACCTATACACAATTAAATAAAGTTTTAGAAAAAAATGGAATTAAAGTTGTAGAGTGTGAATGTGAATTTAATCCAGATGTTCATCAGGCTATTATGCAAGTAGATAGTGAAGATAAAGATAGTGGACATGTTGTGCAAGTTTTGCAAAAAGGTTATACAATTAAAGATAGACTTTTACGTCCAGCAATGGTTTCAACAGCAAAATAATTAACAAAAATTTAGAAATGCACCTAAAGTGGCATTTAAAATTTTAAAAAAAAACTATAATTACACAAATATTTAAAAAAAGATAATAAAGGAAAAAATATGAGCAAAGTATTAGGAATTGACTTAGGAACAACAAACTCAGCAATGAGTGTTTATGAAAATGGTGAAGCAAAAATTATTGCAAACAAAGAGGGAAAAAACACAACACCATCAATTGTAGCATTTACAGATAAAGGTGAAGTTTTAGTTGGTGAATCAGCAAAGAGACAAGCTGTAACAAACCCAGAAAAAACAATCTACTCTATTAAAAGAATTATGGGGTTAATGTGTGAAGAAGAACATGCAAAAGAGGCAAAAGAGAGACTTCCTTACCATATTATAGATAGAAATGGTGCATGTGCTATTGAGGTTTCAGGGAAAACATATACTCCACAAGAGGTTTCATCTAAAATTCTTATGAAACTAAAAGAAGATGCAGAGGCTTATCTTGGTGAGACAGTAACTGACGCTGTTATTACAGTACCTGCTTACTTTAATGATTCTCAAAGAAAAGCAACTAAAGAGGCAGGAACTATTGCAGGTCTTAATGTTTTAAGAATTATCAACGAGCCAACTTCAGCTGCGTTAGCGTATGGTCTTGACAAAAAAGAGTCTGAGCAGATTGTGGTTTATGACCTTGGTGGTGGTACATTTGACGTTACTGTACTAGAGACTGGTGATAATGTTGTTGAAGTTATGGCAACAGGTGGAGATGCGTTCCTTGGTGGAGATGACTTTGATAACAGAGTTATTGACTATGTAGCTAATGAATTTAAAAATGAGACAGGTATAGACATTAAAGCAGATGTTATGGCACTTCAAAGAGTTAAAGATGCAGCTGAAAATGCTAAAAAAGAGCTTTCATCTTCAACCGAAACTGAAATTAACTTACCATTTATTACAGCAGATGCAAGTGGACCAAAACACCTTGTTCAAAAGATTACAAGAGCAAAATTTGAATCTTTAATTGAAGATTTAGTAGCTTCTACTATTAGTACAATTAAAAAAGTTCTTCGTGATGCTGATGTAACTACTTCTGATATTAATGAAGTTGTTATGGTTGGTGGGTCTACAAGAGTTCCATTGGTTCAAGAAGAGGTTCAAAAATTCTTTGGAAAAGAGCTCAATAAATCAGTAAACCCAGATGAGGTTGTTGCTATTGGAGCTGCTATTCAAGGTGGAGTTTTAAAAGGTGATGTTAAAGATGTATTGTTACTAGATGTTACACCACTTTCACTTGGAATTGAGACTTTAGGTGGG
Organism: Campylobacteraceae bacterium; assembly: GCA_027056615.1. GTDB lineage: Bacteria > Campylobacterota > Campylobacteria > Campylobacterales > Sulfurovaceae > UBA1140. Next base: position 2,712 of record JALUKJ010000304.1, read on the forward strand.
GTTACTACTAAAGTAATTGAAAAAGGGACAACCATTCCAGCTAAGAAGTCACAAGTATTCTCAACAGCAGAAGATAACCAACCTGCCGTTAGTATTCATGTACTTCAAGGTGAAAGAGAATTTGCAAAAGATAATAAATCTTTAGGTATGTTTGAACTTAGAGATATTCCAGCAGCTCCTAGAGGTGTACCTCAAATTGAAGTGACATTTGACATTGATGCAAATGGTATCTTGACTGTTTCAGCACAAGACAAAGGAACAGGTAAATCTCAAGAGATTAAAATTAGTGGTTCATCAGGTCTTTCAGATGCAGAGATTGAAAAAATGGTTCAAGACGCAGAGATGAATAAATCTGAAGATGAGAAAAGAAAACAACTTGTAGATGCTAGAAACCAAGCAGACGCTTTAGTTCACCAAACTAAAAAATCATTAAATGATTTAGGTGATAACTTTGATGCAACAGAAAAAGCTTCTATTGAAACAGCTATTGCAGATGTAGAGAAGTTACTTAAAGATGACTCTGCAACAAAAGAGCAGATTGAAGATAAAGTTAAAGTGTTAACTGAAAAATCTCATAAACTTGCTGAAGCTGTTTATGCTAAAGAGCAAGGTGGAGATAAAGAAAAAGCTGCTAAAAAAGTAGATGATGATGACATTATTGATGCAGAAGTAGAGTAATCTACTTTCCCATATATGCATCAAGTAAGTTTAGAAGAGTTTAAAAAGGCTGTTGAGAGTTTAGAGTTACTCTCACTTACAAGTCAAGAGCATGTTCGTAAGAAGTACTTGAAACTCTCTCGTAAATATCACCCTGATATGGAGGGTGGTTCAACTAAGAAGTTTCAAGAGATTAGAGAAGCTTACGAGATTCTAGTAGCCTATATGGAAAACTTTCGTTTTATGTTTTCTGAAGAGGAGTTTAAACAGCAAAACCCTATATTGGTGAATGTTGAGCATAGTTGGTTAGAGGGGCGTTAAGTGATTATTTGTAAAATAATCTCTTTTACCCCTAAATGCAAATCTATCATTCGTAATATATTTGCCACTCCAAGCCCCATAAAAGTTCCAATAATATACCCCATCATAGCCATAAGCACCCCAATAGGAATAAGAGCCTTATGGTAAGCACCTGCTAAAATAGGAGCTGATGCTATCCCTCCAATATTAGCTAGAGAAGCCACTCCCAAAGAGAATAAATCAAGTCTAAATAGTTTAGCAAATAGTATCATAACTGTTACATGAATAGTAATAATTATAAAACCTGCAAAAATATAGAGTGGAGCTTGGTTAAGTTCTGCAAAGTTGGCACGAGAGGCTATAAGTGCTACAATAAAATAGAGCATTATATTAGCAAGAGGCTGAGCAGAAGAGATTTTACTTAGTGGAGTCATACCTGCTATAACTCCTGCTAATGTAGCAAATATAACAATCCAAGTTGTATTAGTTAAAAAAGAGGTTGTTGGTAGAAGAGGGGCTATTTGTTGAGTAATAACAGAGACCATAAGAGCTAAACCCAACATCATAAATAAAGATGGAAAGTCAATAGCTCTTTTCTCTTGTGTTGTATCTAAAGTTGAACCAAGCCTTTCAAGTAGCTCTCCATCTGCTTTTGTCCATCTGTTAAATTTTTTTGCAAAAGGAACAAGGGCTAGAAGTATCATAATCCATATAGCATAGTCTATAGAGTCAATTAGTAACACATACCCCATTTTTGAATCAGGTAACTCTAAAGCCGACTGAATGGCAACCATATTGCCTGTACCTCCCATCCATGAGCCACTTAAAGCCCCAAAAGCTCTCCATGAATCATTTTCAAATAGAGAATGCATTAGTGTAAACATTACTATAAAGCCTAAAGAGATAGATAGTGAAGCTAAAAAGAAAGTAAGTAGAATTTTTTTACCAAGTTTGAGTATGGCTCTTATGTCACTTTGGAGTAGCATTAAAAATATCATGGCAGGAAGAAGATTTGACTTAAAGGCTTTGTATGTGTTAGTTATCTCTTGGGTCTTACTCCAAACACCTAAGCTAGATAGACTCATAACACTAAAGTATAATATAACAATAGCAGGGAGATATTCAAAAAATTTGGCTTTAGTTTGTGCTTCTATATAAACAAGTATAGAGGCTATAAAAAGTAGTAGTGTTATATATGGAAAAGCAGTGGTTATCATATTGTTCTCTTAGTGTTTATTATTGTAGGAGAAGTGTATCGAAAAAATGATTTAATAATTAAGATAGTATTGAAAAAACCTTGTAACCAAACCACACAGAAATTTAACTCATTTTGGGAATTATAAACGATAAAGTAACATTATAATTACTATTAGTATAGAATAACCTAACAAATTATTTAAACTAAGAGGAGACATATATGTCATTACTAGAAGAATATAAAGCACATACAGCCGAGCGTGCAGAACTTGGTGTTCCACCATTACCACTTACAGCTGAGCAAGTTGCAGGGTTAGTAGAGTTATTGAAAGCTAAGCCAATAGAAGAGACAGATTATGTAATGGAGCTTTTTACACAGAATGTACCAGCAGGTGTTGATGATGCTGCTTATGTAAAAGCAGCCTTTTTAAATGACATTGTTCAAGGGAATGTCTCTTGTGAAGTTATAGATAAGATAAAAGCTATAGAAATTTTAGGAACAATGCTTGGTGGATTTAATGTTGCACCATTAGTAGAAGCATTAAAATCTGATGATGGAGTAGTTGCTAAATCTGCCTCTGAACAACTTAAAAACACACTTCTTGTTTATGACTCATTTAATGATGTTAAAAGACTTATGGACGAAGGAAATGCATTAGCTAAAGAGGTTATTGAGTCTTGGGCAGATGCAGAGTGGTTTAAAAATAAAGAGCCACTAGCAGAGGAGATAAAATTAACAGTCTACAAAGTTCCAGGTGAGACAAATACTGATGACCTATCTCCAGCATCAGAAGCATTTACAAGAGCAGATATTCCACTTCATGCTAACTCTTTCTTGGTTAGTAGAATGGAAAAACCACTAGAGACAATGGCAGGGCTAAAAGAGAAAAATGGTCTTCCTTTAGCTTATGTTGGTGATGTTGTTGGAACGGGTTCAAGTAGAAAATCTGGTATTAACTCTGTTCAGTGGCACATGGGTAGAGATATTCCATTTATTCCTGGTAAGAGAACAGGAGGAGTTGTTATTGGTGATATTATTGCTCCAATCTTCTTTAATACAGCAGAAGATAGTGGATGTCTACCTATTCAAGCTCCTGTAGCTAAACTTGAAACTGGTGATGTAATTACAGTTAAACCTTTTGAGGGTATCATTGAAAAAGATGGTGAAGAGGTAAGTAAGTTTAACCTTGAGCCAAATACTCTTCCTGATGAGATGAGAGCTGGTGGGCGTATTCCACTTATTATTGGAAAGGGGCTTACAGCTAAAGCTAGAGAGGCTCTAGGACTTGGTGCTAGTGATGTATTTATGGCTCCTTCACAACCTGAAGATGATGGTAAAGGGTATACTCTTGCTCAAAAAATGGTAGGAAAAGCGTGTGGAATTGAAGGTGTTAAACCAGGTGTCTACTGTGAGCCTGTTTGTACTACTGTAGGTTCTCAAGATACAACAGGTCCAATGACAAGAGATGAGATTAAAGAGTTGGCAGCTCTTAACTTTGGTGCTGATTTTGTACTTCAATCTTTCTGTCATACAGCTGCGTACCCTAAACCTGCCGATATTGACCTTCAACACACTCTTCCAAAATTCTGGACAGAGAGAAAAGGGTTTATTTTACGTCCAGGTGATGGGGTTATTCACTCTTGGTTAAACAGAATGTGTCTTCCCGATACAGTTGGTACGGGTGGAGATAGCCACACAAGATTCCCAATTGGTATCTCCTTCCCTGCTGGTTCTGGTCTTGTTGCATTTGCAGCTGTTACAGGTATGATGCCACTTACTATGCCAGAGTCTGTTCTTGTTAGATTTAAAGGTGAGATGCAACCTGGTATTACACTTCGTGACCTTGTTAATTCTATTCCTCACCAAGCAATTAAAGAGGGTCTCTTAACAGTTGAAAAAGCAGGTAAGAAAAATATCTTTGCAGGTCGTGTATTAGAGATTGAAGGTTTAGAAGACCTTAAGTGTGAACAAGCGTTTGAGCTTTCTGATGCATCTGCTGAGCGTTCGGCTGCTGCTTGTACAGTTAAACTAAACAAAGAGCCTATTATTGAGTATTTAGAGTCAAATATTGTTCTTATTGAAGAGTTGATTGCACAAGGTTATGAAGATAAAGCTACACTTCAAAGACGTGCAGACAAAATGAGAGCTTGGATTGCTAATCCTGAACTACTTGAAGCAGATAAAGATGCCCAGTATGCTGCTGTTATTGAGATTGACCTAAATGAGATTAAAGAGCCTATTTTAGCATGTCCAAATGACCCAGATGATGTTAAGACATTAACTGAAATTCATGAAGCAGGTCTTAAAACAGATATTGATGAGGTATTTGTAGGTTCTTGTATGACAAACATTGGTCTTTTCCGTGCTTTAGGTGAAGTACTTAGAGGTGAGGGTGCAGTACCTGCTAAACTATGGGTATGTCCTCCAACTAAAATGGATGAGAAAACACTTCAAGAAGAGGGTTACTACTCTGTATTTGGAATGGCAGGAGCTAGAACAGAGATTCCAGGTTGTTCACTATGTATGGGTAACCAAGCTTCTGTTGCACAAGGTGCTTATGTATTTAGTACAAGTACAAGAAACTTTGATAACAGACTGGGAAAAGATTCAAAAGTTTATCTTGGTTCTTCTGAACTTGCAGGTGTGGTTGCACTTAAAGGTAGAATCCCAACAGCACAAGAGTACATGGAGATTGTACCAAACAAAATTAAGCCAGAGATGACAGATGATGTCTACCGATACTTAAACTTCAACAAAGTATCTAAAGAGGAGCTTGAAGCTATGGTTGAGTAGTTTTTTGACTGCTTAACTCTTTTTTATAGGAGGTTTTTTTACCTCCTACTTTTTTTGATAGTATATTATTTCCGATTCATTTCCCCTCTTAACTCCTCAATCCTAGCTAAAATACCAGTAGTCTCCTCACTTCTAGGCAAACTACAATCTCTAGTAATAAGAGAAACATCAACTTCCTTTTGACGTTCTACAGTCTCTTTCCTAAAAAGATTACCAATATTATCCAAAATCAAATTATACTTCTCCCGAAAAGAGGATAAAGCCCCAAGAGTAGGCTCACTTTTATCTTGTTGTTCCTCCTCCATAGATAACATCTCACGAATAGAATCAAGCGTCTCTCCTGCTTCCATACCCATTGGTTTTATTGAAAATCTATCTTGAATTGTCATGTTTTCATCACGAACATATTCACTCTCATCCAATCTCCGATTATCTTCATACTTTTGAATATAAACATCCTCTTCATTAGAATACCCCATTGCCACCATCTCATAAGCAATTTTATTATAGATAATTTTATCTTCAGAGCTTATCCAAAAATGAATATGGTCAGAGTTTTGAGTTCTGTCCGAAGCGTGAAATTCAACAATACCAGAAACACCCAAATCATTAATATACTCACTAAGATGGTCAAGAGCCTCTTGGACTTCATTATAAGTATACTGCTCCATATTCATAGCATTAAAAACCATCCTATAGATAACACCATATCTATTAAGT
>JALUKJ010000305.1 GCA_027056615.1 Campylobacteraceae bacterium
ATCTCAAACTTTTTAAAAGCAGGGGAGTATTATATAACCTCTCCTATCAATATTAATGAAGGGTTTTTGCAATGTACGCAATCATTAAAGCAAGTGGTCAACAATTCAAAGTTCAAGAGGGTGACATCATCTGTTTTGACAAAATGAGTCTTGAACCAAAAGCAGCAGTAGAATTCAAAGAAGTTCTTGCATTGGACAATGGTGAATTAACTGTAGGTACTCCTTTTGTAGAGGGTGCAGTGGTTAAAGGTGAGGTGATTAACGAAGGTAGAGACAAAAAAGTTATCATCTATAAAAAAAGAAGAAGAAAAGATTCAAAACTTAAAAGAGGTTTCAGAAGAGACTTTACTAGAGTTAGAATTACATCTATAGCATAAGAAAAGGAGCAATAGTATGGCACATAAGAAAGGTCAAGGTTCTACACAGAATAACCGTGATTCAGCTGGTCGTAGACTAGGTGTTAAAAAATATGGTGGGGAAGTAGTAATCCCTGGTAATATTATTATTAGACAAAGAGGAACTAAAGTTCACGCTGGTACAGGTGTTGGTATGGGTAAAGACCATACAATCTTTGCTACTGTTGAAGGTGTTGTTGAGTTTAGCAATGTCTCACGTGGTAAAAAAAGAGTTTCTGTAGTACCTGCGTAATCTCTATATTTGAAGATGAGCTTTGTTTTTGCTCATCTTAATTTTCTACTTCAAATTATTATTTCACAATATTAACCTGAACAATAGCCTCTTTCCCAATAGGATTTTTTTTAGTCTCTTTACTATTTACCACAACAACAGCATCATCAACTTTTAACACAGACTTATCTATCTTAAAATTAATACTATTAACACTTTTTTCTTCAACAAAAAGAGTTTTGCTCTTATTGGTTTTGCCATCAACCAATAGACATGTAAATGGAACATGACTAATATCTTTACGTCTAATATAGAGATATTTTTTGAGTTTTGCTAACGATTGTGTTTTTACTTCAAAGGTATTATTGACATCTTTTGAACCTTTTATCGTATCTTCTTTATGAACGATTTTATCTCCCTCATCAACAGGTTTTTTCTCATTTTCTGCTAAGAGTAGTAGAGAAAAAAGTAGTAGCGTACCTATTATAATCTTTGGCATAATCTCTCCTATAATCCACTTAAAATAAATGCACTCCAAAAGTAGGGGTGCATGGTTATCATATTTAGTTTTGCTTGTTTGAGAGCTTCGTTATAGGAAAGCCCTTTTGAAATATTAGCATAAAAGTACTCCATAAGTTTAGCAGACTCAACATTACTTACCGTCCAAAGCGTCATCATAACATTTTTTGCTCCTGCTTGAAGCAGTGCTTTAGGTAGTCCTATGACTCCTTCTGCTTGATGAATCTCTCCTAAGCCTGATTGACAAGCAGAGAGAACTACTAACTCTGTATTGTGCAAATCTAATGTAGAGAGTCTAAGAGCTGAAATGGTTGAGTTTTTTTGATTTTGATTTGCTCCTGCAAAGAGAAGTACCGATTTTAACATCGGATTTTTAATGTTTTTATCTTTTAAGAGTACTCCATGTGTTGAGATATGCAAAATTTTAGAGCTAGGAGCTGTAACTAAATTGGCAATGGTGGCATTAGTATCTTCAAAAACAAGAGCTTTGGGGTAGTGCTTTTTCACAATATCTATTTCACTTCGTCCTAAGTTGCTAAAGTTTTTCTCTATTTTTTGTTTATTTGGGTCACCAAATAACATAGGAGCTTTAACAATGGCATCAAAATTGGCATTGGCAAAGATGGTCATGCTCTTTTTTGGGTGCTTTTTATAGAGTTTGGTTTGTCGTATAAACTCTTTTCCTGAAGAGATATAGTTAATGGTATAGTTTTCGACCAAATAGTGACCCTTATAATAGAGTGCTTCAAAAGGAAAGAGATTTAAGAGTCCATCAGAAGATATAATGAGTTGGTTTACATCTTTAAGCTGTGTAGTTAGATACTCTTTTACAATTAACTCATAGAGTTTTGACAAAATGGTCTGTGCCTCTTTAATAGCCTTTTGCTCTTGATTGAAAGTTATTGTTTTAAGGTTGGTAGACATATAGTTACAGTTTTCTCTATAGGCTCTAATATTTTGGTCAATAAGTTTGGTTTGGTTTTCATCAATCTCTTGAAAGCTAATTTGATTTTGGTGGTTAATGGTAAAAATATAGTAGTTGTCATTGCCTCGTGCAAAATCAATATAGAGTTGATGAGGTGAAAGTATTTTAGCAATTTGAGAGCTGTTGATGTCATTGAGTTGAAGCATATTTTTAAAAGTGTCATTTTTTTTACTTAAATTTACTTCAATATTGTGAACCTGCTCCTCTAAGTTTGTAATCTCTTCTTTTTTTTCTGCTTTGCTTAAACGGATATTGGCTTGGTTTAGCTCTTCTATAAGCTTTTTAGTCTCTTTTGAGGTTTTGGGGTTGCTTTTTATCATAGAGAGGATGTTTTGGTACTCGAAGAGTGTTCCTTTGTAGTTTAGCCAATTATGTAGAGTATTTTTTTGAATAGAGTCTATTGTTTTTAACTTTTTTATCTCATCAATATATAATTTAGC
>JALUKJ010000306.1 GCA_027056615.1 Campylobacteraceae bacterium
CAATAAGCCCTGCCATAGCTTCGCCACCTTTGTTACCTGCTTTTGTCCCTGCTCTCTCAATTGCTTGTTCAATGCTATTAACAGTCAAAACACCATAAGTAACAGGTTTTCCATGTCTCATAGTAGCACTTGCTACCCCTTTGGTTGCCTCTGCTGAAACATAGTCAAAGTGAGGAGTTGCTCCACGAATAACAGCACCTAAACAACAAACAGCATCATATTTACCTGAAGCCAATGCTTTGTCTAGTGCAAATGGAATTTCAAATGCTCCTGGAACTAAGATTAAATCTAAATCTTCAACCTTTCCACCATGTCTTGCGTAGGTATCTTTTGCACCCTCTACTAATCTATCAGTAATAAAGTGGTTAAACCGTGCGTTAATAATAGCTACTTTTTTACTCTTGTCTACTTGAAAATCACCTTCAATTACTCTCATCTACTGCCTTTAATTTTTTTTAACTCGTTCCCATCCGTCCTCGGCAATGCCAATGAATTAAGCTCAAATCCTGTAGGTTCGATTTCATCGAACAAAAAATCAGAACCCGTAAAACAATCCGTTCGATGAAATCGAACCTACAGTTTTTGAATATTTATTCCTTAATTCATTGGCATTGGGCTTTAGCCTCGCTATGTTCGGGTGTAAACACTCCGATTCCAAAGAGTTTTGCAAGAAGTCTAATAAAAAAACTCCCACTGAAGACGCATTGTATTTTCATCTTTACTATTACCTGCATACTTCTGTCGAGTTTCTAGTTTTATTTGATTTGTATAGAGTGCATCTTCATAGTGTGTTTCACCTGATTGATGACGAAGTGCCACTCCTACACCAATGTCAAAATTGCTTAATGCTCTATTTTTTGCATTATCTGTATTTAAACTAGCTCCTGTAGTGATATATGGAGAGATAGTAGTATGGTCACTTAAACGATACTCTTTTCCTATCTCATAGTTTCCATAGAGAACTTTAGAGTGATTTTTTACAAAATAGTTTGCATCAAGGTAGAGATTGTTGTAGATACTCTTATCTTCAACTGGTTTACCCGAAATACCAAGTGAAGCACGAAGAAGTGTCTCATTTCGTGTGTTGTCTCCTGCTTTTATCATCTGCTGTGCAGAGAGGTAAAGCTCTTTATCTTTTAGTGGCTTATAGCGAACCCCCACACTTGGCTGTAGTGACTTCTTAAAATTGTGTTGGTTGTGAATAACATTGGCAAAGAGCGTTACATTTTTCGGAAGGAAATGGGGTTGGAAAGCAAACTCAACAAAACCAAACCCATCATACAAGGCATTTGGCACAGAGGCAAATGAGCCTTTTGCTTTGTCTCCATCTAAACGAGCCACCTCTGAAGCGTAAATATGAAAAGATTTAGAACTCTGGGCTATCTCTCTTTTAAGATATTTTCTCTTTTTAGGAGGAATATCTTTTGCCTTATCTAGTGCCTTTTTGTAAGCCTCTGCTATAACCTTTTTAGAGGCTCCTCTTTTTTGCTCTAAAGAGGCAACCTCTACATAACCCTCAAACTTTTCAGGCTCTTTTTTTGTAATATCTTTAAACTTCTCTATCGCTTTGTTGTACTCTTTTTCAGACTTATAAAGGTAGGCTAACTCTTTTTTATAACGTAGCTTATTTGAATATTTATTACTTAGTTGAGTTAAAATAGCAATAGCCTTTTTAGGCTCATTACATCCCTTTAAGACCTGAACATACTCATAATCTACAACTTCACTTGGTTTCATTTTATGTAGAGCATCATAGTGATTAAGTGCCTCTTTACAATCATTTTGTTTAAATGCAAACTTACCCTTTAACCAATGATACTCACTATTTGGTTTACCCTTTATCTTCTCATATTTAGAGAGATAAATCATCGCCTCTTGTGGTCGTTGCAGTTTTGCATCTAGTCTGCTAACTTCCAATATAATCTCTGGGTCATTAAGATTACTTTCTAAGTAGCGTTTCCAATAGGCAACTGCCTCACTAGGTTGATTTAACTCTAAGCAGAGATAACCTATACTTTTTAAAAGCTCTGCATCGTTTTGATTACTCTTTGAAGCCTGAATAAAATAGGCTAATGCTATATCTTTCTGATTAAGAGACAAATAGTTATAACCTAAACTCTTTAGAGCTTTAGTACTTTTAGGATAACTTTTAATATAATGTAAAAGATAGCGATTACTCTTTTTATAGCTTTTCATATCTCTATATAGATTGGCGACAGTTAAGTAGTGCTTTTTATCTAAGTGTTCTATCTTTAATCCATCAAGTAAATCTTCTACCTCTTTAGGTTCTGATTTTTTTGATAACATTACCAACTGCATAGTTAACTCTGCTCGTTTTTTAGAAGAGAAACACTCATAAGGGTAGGCTCTATCTAAAAGTACTCTTTGCCCCTCTTTATTTCTCTTCTCATACTCTAATAAAACAGTCAATGCTTCTTTGTTACAACCGTGTTCTAGTCGTTGAAGATATATATCTCTCATTTTACCACGCTGACCACTCTCTTGAAAAAGAGCTAAACGAGCTTTATTGCTCTTTAGATATTTACTAATTTCATTTGCAATATGC
>JALUKJ010000307.1 GCA_027056615.1 Campylobacteraceae bacterium
TGCATTTATTTTAGCAATTTTGTTAGTCTTTATCCATACTATTTTTGGATTAGAGATTATTAAACGAGGGGTCATCTTTACCGACCTTGCTATTGGGCAGTTTGCAGCCATTGGGGTGGCTGTAAGTTTGCTCTTTTTTGAGGGGCATTATGCCTTTTTTCTTACCCTTGCTTTTGCTCTTTTAGGGGCATTGCTTATTGCCATTGCAACGCATAGGGTTAAGCATATTGAAGCGTTTATTGGAATGTTGTATGCTTTGGGGGCGAGTGCTATTATTGTAATTCTTTCAAACACTACACAAGGAACAGAACTTTTTAATAAACTTCAAGCGACGGATATTCTCTTTACTACATTAGATGATTTAACTGAACCACTACTCCTTTATAGCTTTGTAGCTATACTCTTTTTTACTCTTTACCATCGTTTGAGTGGATTGTTAAAAGAGGTGCTATTTTTTGGACTTTTAGCTCTAACTGTTACTTCATCGGTGCAATTAGCAGGGGTTTTAGTGGTCTTTGTATTGCTGATAGTTCCTGCTTTTTTAGCTCTGTTACAGTCACGCTTTAAGCCTCTATTTTTTGCTTGGAGTGTGGGGTCGACCATCGTTATTTCGGCGATGATTTTCTCATATTGGCTTGATTTACCTACAGGGTATGCTATTGTTTTTGTGGGGTCACTTTGTGGGATTGTTGGGGCTTTAGTGGTTGGGAATAGATGATAAGTTACAAAAATTCTTAAAAACTAATTCCACCATTTAATACTATTTTTAAACATAAATTGTATAATCTCTATTATGAAAAATATTATATTATTAATGCTACTACTATTTGGATTTGGACACGCTATAAAGTACGAGATTGTACATATAAAAAAAGGAAGAGCACTTAATGTTCGTGATACTCCTTCGTTAAGAAAATCGGCAGTTGTGGGAAGATTGACTGCTTATATTACAAATGTAAGCGTAAAAGAGTGTTTAGAAGATAAAGTAGGAAATGAGTGGTGTTACATCAATGCACCTAAAGGTGGCTCACATATTGAAGGATGGGTTAACTCTTACTATTTAGCACCAATGGCAAAAACATCAAAGTTTTCATGGCTTCGTATCCAAAACTTTTTATTAAATTTCTATTTATCAGATAAAGAGGACTTTTTAGATAAATTACAAGTTTTTTATGCTTTTCCAATGCAGAGATATTTTAGAAGTAAAAATGTCTCTTTAATGGAATTACGTCAAAAAAAGGTTCTATTTTATAAAAAATGGTCAAAACGCGACTATAGATTTACCTATCTCAAAATTTTAAAGCGTAAACATAATTACATTGATGTTCAAACAACAGTAAGATGGAGAGTTGAAGGGCATGGAGATTATGAATCAGGAAAAGATATTCAAAAACTTCGTCTTGTCCCAAGTGGAAACACATTTAAAGTCTCAGCTATAAAGTATTTAAGACATACTGTCTATCCTAAACCAAAACCAGTTCTAGATGATAATGCAACATTAGTTCTAAATGAAGAGAATAATGAAACAGTAGCTCTAGCAGATAATAGTCTAAAAAATGCTTTAGATAGTAAAAAATACTATATTAAAGCAGGTAGTTTTTTCTTTGATATTAATAAAGAGTATTTATCAGGTATCTCTAAAAATGGATTTTCTTATATGATTCAAAAGGTACGCCAAGACAATAAAATAATTCGCAGAGTCTTTATTGGTCCATTTGATTCTGTTGAAGCCACAAAAGAGGCTTTAAAAGTTGTTAGAGCTAAAATTAATGAACATGCTTATATTCAAACCTTTATTCATTAGCTCCATCAGAAGAGAGACTCTCTTTCTCTCTTCTATTTTTTTTCATCTTAAGTTTAGCTAATGCTCTCATATCTTCAGTTGTATCACTCTCATCCATAATTTCAATTCCTAAAACAGTCTCAACACAATCTTCTAAAGTAACAATTCCCTCTGTTTGGTCATATTTGTCAAGGACTAAGAACATATGCTCTTTTTTAGAGATAAAGAGGTCTAAAGCTTTGGCAACAGGAATATTTTCGTTAATGGAAAATATATCAAATTTTATCTCTTTTAGAGTAACTGAATCATCTTTGAGTAGGGCTTGTTGAAAGAGTTTTTTAATCAAGATAATACCTGTAACATTATCAATACTTCCATTATAGATAGGAATTCTTGAAAATTTAAAAATTTCTGATTTTGTCTCTAAAACTTCTTTCACTGTAAGGTTCTCATTAAGGGCAAAGACTACAGAACGTGGAGTTAAAATGTCAAGTACTTTGTGTTTATCTAGTTTAAGAACATTTTCAATATAGTCAGACTCTTTTTCGTCAATAACTCCTTCATCTTCACTCATAAGCATACTCTCTAAGAGTTCATCTTTTGTTAGGCTGTTAGAGTCCTCTTTTCCTTCTGAAATTTTATCGGTAACAAAGAGTGTGGTTAGGATAATAGGATAAGTCATCCAAACAAAAATTTGAATAAGTTTTGCAGCCATTGGGGCTAATGATTTCCAGTATATAGCACCAATAGTTTTTGGAATAATCTCTGAAATGTAAAGAATAGCAAATGTTAAGACAATAGAGACGTAAGCCACAACATCACTACCCCAAATAGATGAGGCTTGAGCTCCAACAGCAGCAGCCCCTAGTGTATTGGCAATAGTATTTAAAATCAAAATTGATGCAATAGATTTGTTAATGTTCTCTTTGTGCCATCGTAGAAGTTTTCCTGTTTTGGGCTTCTCTTTTTCAAGTACTGAAACGTAAGACATATTGACAGACAATAGGACTGATTCAAGGACAGAACATACAAATGAGATACTCACAGATGCCAAAAAGAAAATGATTAATAGTTCCATGAAATTTAATAAACCTTTATAATAAAATGATGGTCGCAAGACCTAAAAAACTGAAAAAACCGACAATATCGGTCACTGTGGTTAAAATAACTGTACTTCCAATAGCTGGGTCAACATCCATCTTTTTTAAAAGAAGAGGAATGGTTGCTCCAAAAAGACCAGCCATAAATAGATTAATGAGCATTGAAAGGGCAATAACTACACCTAATAATATACCATTGTCAAACCAAACAGAGGCAATTATGCCCATAATAATAGCAAAAATTAATCCATTAAGTAGAGAAATACTCACCTCTTTTTTAATAATTCTTGTTGCGTCGGTATGGGAAATATCCCCCAATGCCAACTGTCTAACTACAACAGTAAGTGTTTGTGTTCCTGCATTTCCCCCCATGGAAGCTACAATAGGCATAAGAATAGCAAGAGCAACTACACTTTCGATAGTATCTGAAAACATACCAATAACTACTGAGGCTAAAATGGCAGTAAGTAGGTTAATACCTAACCACGAAGCACGTTTTTTCCCTGCCTTTAAAATCTCTTCATCCTCTTCTGCTTCATCATCTAACCCTGCTAGGTTATACATCTGTTCTGTAGCTTGTTCTGAGATAATATCATAAATATCATCAGATGTAATACGCCCAATAAGCATATTTTTGTTGTTTACAATAGGTATAACAGATAGGTCATACTCTTCAAAGGTGTGAACAACATCAGCAATATCATCTGTATCTCGTGCAGAGATAGGCTCAAAATTTTCATCACTATCTTTAATATTATCATATAGAGTTTTTGAAAAATTAAAAATAAGTAAATCTTCTAAGTCAATACTATATCGTAGAGTCTTTTCGTCGGTTGTAATAAATAGCGTATGAACATTTTCTAACTCATTAGCTTTTTTGAGTTTGGCAAAATTGTTGACTACCTTTTGAACAATTTCATCTTTGTTTGCAACAAAGACCTCTGTTTGCATATATGCACCAGCTTGGTCATCATCATAGTTTTGGAGCCTAATAATATCTTTTTGGTCTTCTTTATCTAGTGATTCAAAAACCTCTGAAGCTATCTCTTCATCATGCTCTTGAAGCTCTTGCATAAAATCAGTTTGGTCATCAGACTCTAGTTCTGATATAGCTTCTTTTAGTTCATGAACCTCTAATGATTCAACAATATCACCAAAGTATCGGTCAGGTAAAGCAAGGGCAATATCTCCTACAATATCTTTAGGAATTAAATTAATTGCTTCTGAAAACTCCTCTTCATCAAGTTCACGCAAAATATTGACAATTTCAGAGGGGTGCAGTTCACTATCTTGGTTCTCTTCTAAATACAGTTTGAGTCTATTCATGAATCTCTCCTCTAATTTTTTTGGAATTATAGCTTATAAAATTAAATTATTAACATTGCATCACCATAGGAGAAGAAACGATACTCTCTTTTTATAGCTTCATGGTAGAGTTCAAGTGTTTTTTTACGTCCAACAAATGCAGATACTAACATAATTAGTGTGCTTTTAGGTAGATGAAAATTTGTTAGAAGATGGTTGACACGTTGAGGTTTATTGAGAGGGTGCAAAAACAAATCACACTCTCCAAAAGTTTGAGCTGTTCTAGCAAAGTACTCTACGGTTCTTGTTACTGTTGTTCCAATGGCTAAAATATTTTTAGTTGAGTTTAAAACATCTGCACTCTTTTTAGAAATCTCAAAATACTCTGAGTGCATAGGGTGGTCAAGAATCTTTTCAGACTCCACAGGTTTAAAAGTTCCTGCTCCAACATGTAGGGTTATTTTATGGGTTTTATGTCTCTTTTCTAAAGCTTCAAATAGTTTTGGTGTAAAGTGTAAAGAGGCTGTAGGGGCTGCAACAGCTCCAGCCTTTTTAGCAAAGAGAGTTTGGTAGTCAGTCTCATCATCTTTGTTATCTTCACGTTGCATGTAAGGTGGTAGGGGAATATGACCTATTTTATCAAGTACTTGTACTAACTCTTCAAAACGTATCTCTTGCTCTTGATGTTTAAAAGTTACAACTCTTGAACCATCACTGTTGAGTTGCATAACTGTTGCAACTAATCCATCGTCAAAAAATATTTCAGTTCCTAGATGTACTTTTCCACGTATCATAACTAAGTATTCACGAGCTGTCAGAGGTTTGTTAAAGAGTAGCTCTATTTTTCCTCCTCCTTGCCCATGCTCATCTGCCATTTTTTTACCAAAGATTCGTGCTTTTATTACCTTTGTGTCATTTAGAAAAATATCACACTCTTTGGGTACAAATTCAAGTAGATGTTTAAAGGTGGTATGGGTAGTTGTATCGTTTGCTCTGTTATAAACTAACAATTTAGCATGGTCAAGAGGTTGAATAGGGTTTTGAGCTATGAGATGAGCAGGAAGCTCATAGTCATAGCTATTGGTTAAAAGTTCTATGTCCATTTAATTTTTAGTCTCTAAAAGGGCTTTTTCATCATCATCATCTTCTTCGTCTTCAACATGAGGGTTTACATACTTTAATATAATAATTGATACACCATATAAAATAATCAATGGGGCAGCCATAAGCATTTGTGTTAATACATCGGGTGGTGTCAACAATGCAGCTAAAATAAAGATAATAACCACAGCATATTTAAAGAAATCTTTGAGTGATTTGTCGGTAATAATTCCAATTTTACCTAGTGTATAGGCAACTACAGGAAGCTCAAATGCTATTCCAAATCCAGCCATAATTTTAGTAAAGAATCCAACATAATCTTCAATATTAATCAATGGTGTGTAGAGGAATGAACCAAAAGTAATAAGAAACTGAAAACCAAATGGAGTTACAATATAGTAGGCAAAAAGAACACCAGTAAAGAACATAAATGCTCCACCAATTACAAAAGGGTATACCATCTGTTTTTCATTTTCGTAAAGTCCAGGGGAGATAAAGAGCCAAAGTTGGTATAGAATAAAAGGTAATGCACCTAAAATAGCTGCAAAAAAGGAGACCTTTAAGGCAACGAAAAATGCTCCTCCCACTTGGTGAGTAGTGATTTTACCACCAAATGTATTTTTGTCGACATTTGTTTGAAGCCCTTTAAGTGTCTCTCCTAACTCATGTACTGCTTGGGTTGCCTCTTTAAGAAGTTGTGCTAGTTTTTCATCAGCTACTTTTGTAGCTTGACTTAGAGAATTTTCAAGTTTAAGTACAGCAGACTCTTGTGGTGTAATAGGTTTTGCAACGGTAATAGTTGAACTCTTATTATTATCTATAGATGAGGTATGCCATTTACCTTTTTCTTGTGCATTGACAATTCGACCTACTTCAGTTAGTGCATTGTTTAGGGGAGTTGTAATCCATCTTAAAATAACATTATGGAACGTAAAGGCTATTACAAAAGCAACTAAAAGCGAAGCCACTGAAAGGCTAAGGCGTAAACGTAATTCAGCTAAATGGGGTTTAATCTCTTCAAACATTGTTATTTCTCATCACTTTTTTTATTCTCTTTATTCTCTTGTTTGACCTCTTCTATATTGGTCTCTTTAACTTTTTTCTTTTTAAATGTAATCTCTTTACTCTGCTTTGGTTCTACTTGAGTAGTTACAGGTTCAGGAGGTTGTTGGGTCATGCGTTCAAAGTTCTCTTTGACTGACCCCATATTGACGCTCTCTTTAAGCTCATTGATGGGGTTTAAGTTTTTAAATCCTTGTAACTCCTCATTGGCTTTGTTGAGTTTCTCTTTATATCCTAATGCTTCACGTTTAAGCTCATCTAAATTAACCTCTTCGTTAAGTGCATTTTTTGCGTCACCAATGGCATTTTTCATATTTTTAATAAATTTAGCAATATCGACCATAGCCCCAGGTAGTTTCTCGGGTCCTAAAAAGATAATGGCAACAATGGCAATAAAAAGTATTTCGGTAAATCCCAATCCAAACATATAACTATCCCTTGTTTTTTAATTAGTGTATTTTAGCGAAATAGATTTAACCTAAGAGATAAAGTACTAACTCATCAGCAATAAAATAGTTTATGTTTTTATAAATTGTATCATATTTAACTAATTTCTCTTTTTCTACTAAAAAATCGGCTCGTTTTTTCATCTCTTTATCTAATATATCTTCATCTACACCAATATTTGAACGAAGTCCTAAAAAAAGCTTTTCAGTAAGTAACTCATCTTGGGTTAAAGGCTCTTCATAAATATTTAAAGGTTCTTGAATATAGAGGTCAATATCCGTGGTAGGGTAGTAACGTCTATCTTTTAGAAAACCAACAGCTCCTGCACCTACTCCTATATAGTCTTTAAGTTCCCAATAACCTCTGTTATGTTTGCTTTGGTATGTTCCAAAGTTAGATATTTCATACTGTTTAAATCCTCTATTTTCAATCTCTTTAGCTACAAAAAAAGCCAATTCATCATCTTCTTGTCTTACTTTTGGAGTTGAGGCAAATTTTGTACCACTCTCAATAGTTAGTTCATAGGCTGAAATATGGTTAATAGGGAGTTTAAAGGCTTGTTCAATGTCAGACTTTAATAGCTTTTTAGTATCTCCTTGATAGTTATATATTAGGTCAAGTGAGAGATTTTTAAAGCCAATTTCATGAGCTGTTTGAATGGCTTTAGTTGCTTGTTGTGGTGAGTGAACTCTATTTAGGGCTTTGAGCTTTTTTTGGTTAAAACTTTGCACTCCAAAAGAGACACGGTTTACTCCTAAATCAAACATACCTTGCAACCATGCTTTAGTAGCCGAGTTTGGGTTTGCTTCAGTGGTTATTTCAGCACCTTTTTTAATTAGAGGTTGAATCAGTTTAAAAATAGGTCTATAGAATAGGGAGCTAATGGTTGAGGGAGTCCCTCCACCAATAAAAATAGTTTCAATAGATTGTTCTGTAACTTTAAAACGTTTAATTTCAAACTTTAATTGTTTCTCTAAAGCTAACATGTAATTTTTACGAGTGTCAAACTTGTCTACATAAGAGTTAAATGAGCAATAGTGACACTTTGAATCACAATAAGGAATATGGATATAGAGAAGCATTTTTTCACCATTAATTAATTAGTATTTTGATAAAATTCTACCAAAGTAATGATGAAAGACGAGTAATAAAAATGCAGAAAGATAAGCGATATCGACCAAATGTCGCGGCTGTTATACTCTCTTCAAATTATCCACAGCAATGTGAATTTTTTTTAGGTAAACGTTCCGATATTCGGAATACATGGCAATTCCCCCAAGGTGGCATTGACAATAACGAAACACCACAAGAGGCACTTCTTCGTGAACTTCAAGAGGAGATTGGTTGTAATGATGTTGAGATTATTGCTGAGTATCCTTATTGGATATCATATGACTTTCCTATTGGTGTTAAGTCTCGTAAAATGTACCCATTTGATGGGCAGAGACAGAAATATTTTTTAGTTAAATTGCAGGAGAACGCAAAGATAGACTTAGAGAGTTACCATGAACCAGAATTTGAAGACTACAACTATGTAGGGTATAAACAGTTGCTAAAAAAAGCGACCTATTTTAAACGGCATGTCTACCGACGTGTCATAGAACATTTTGTGAGAGAGGGGCATATAGTCGATGTTAATCGTACATAAGTATGGAGGAACCAGTGTTGGTTCTTTGGAGCGAATAGAAAACGTTGCTACAAGAGTAGCCAAAGCAAGAGAAGAGGGTAATGACATAGTTGTTGTTGTCTCTGCTATGAGTGGAGAGACCAATAAACTTATTGAGTATGCAAAGCACTTTTCAGACAATCCATCAAAACGTGAAATGGATATGTTATTAAGTTCTGGAGAGAGAGTAACAGCTGCACTGTTAGCTATTGCTCTTCAAGAGAAGGGTTACCCTGCTGTGGCCATGACAGGAAGACAAGCAGGAATCTTAACTGATGATGCCCATACCTATGCACGAATAGAGTCTATTGACCCTATAGCTATGGAAACAGAGATAGCTGAGGGTAAAGTGGTTATTGTTTCAGGTTTTCAAGGGATTAATGCGAGTGGTTCTGTTACTACTCTTGGTCGTGGTGGTTCAGACCTATCAGCAGTAGCAATTGCAGGTGCATTAAAAGCAGATGCTTGTGAGATTTATTCTGATGTAGATGGTATCTACACTACTGACCCAAGAATTGAGCCAAAAGCAAAAAAGATGGATTTTGTCTCTTATGATGAGATGTTAGAATTAGCTTCACTTGGAGCAAAGGTTTTACAGAGTCGGTCAGTAGAGTTAGCAAAAAAATTAAATGTAAAAATAGTAGCAAAAAGTTCGTTCTCAGATGCAGAAGGAACTGTTATTGGAGAGGAGACAGAGAAGATGGAAGCAGTTTTAGTTAGTGGTATAGCCTTAGATAGAAATCAAGCACGAGTAACAATTAGAGAGGTTTCAGACAAACCTGGCATTGCAGCTGAGATTTTTACAAAGTTAGCCGAAGAGCAGATTAATGTAGATATGATAATCCAAAATGCATCTTCTGATGGTAAAACAAATTTAGGTTTTACTGTTCCTGCAAGTGAATTAACACAAGCTAAAGATGTTATTGAGTCGTTTGACCATGACATAGGTGGAATGGATTTAGATGATTCTGTTTGTAAAGTCTCTGTTGTTGGTGTGGGTATGAAATCACACTCAGGTGTGGCTGCTACAGCATTTTGCGCTTTAGCTAATGAAAACATTAATATTGAGATGATTTCAACATCAGAGATTAAAGTCTCTATGATTATTTCGGAAAAATACGCTGAACTAGCTGTTCGTACACTTCACAACGCATATAATTTAGATAAGTAGTATGACATCAATCCTAAACTGGACGCTCGATACCATTCGAGAAGAGGACTCCTCTTTCTCATGGATGGAAGAGTGTCGTTACGATTGGGTTCCTGTAGTTCAATCGGCTGTTAGAAAGATTATAGAGGGTCAAACCATACTTATTTTGACTGATGATAAAAGAGGATGGTATGCTAAGTATGTAGCAAGTAAAATAAACAATCTTCAAAATGAACGACCATTTTTACCTGTCTACACTTTAAAGTCAATGTTTCCACATCTTGACAAAATGAACAATACCCAAGAGTTAGATTTACTAGAAGATATGCTTAATATATCTTACCCTAATGGTTACTTTATTTGGTACATTGGTTCAGCAGAGAGTCCCTACACAAAGTTTGTTTTTAGAAATGATGAAAATCTATTATGGATAATAGACGGAGATGTTCCTAACTCATTCTATTTAAGAGGTGGAAACTCATCGTTAGATATTAAGCTTATTCAACTCTTTAAACTCTTTAATAAAACCATTGACTCTGCACTCTTTGGCGATATAAGTCTGGATTAACTAATGGGTTTGGCTTCTGGAATTATTATAACCCACCAAGCAGAAGCTATTTTAAATGAGCTAGAGGCACAACGCACTACTGAAAGCTTTACAATTATAAAAAGTGAAGATGACAAAGGTAAACCTAAAGAGTTTTTAGTAGAACATGCTCAAAAAGCAATAGAAAAAGCCTATATTGCATCTGAAAACTTAAACTACATTATTTTAATTGCTCCAAAATTCTCCGATATTTCTCAAAATAGACTATTAAAAGTTATAGAAGAGCCTCCAAGAAATAAAGCATTTATTATTATCACCGAGTCAAAGTCTGCCTTATTAGACACTATACAGTCACGACTACCTGTAACTGTTTTACATGACAACAGTTCAGAAGAGCAGTTAAACTTAGACCTAGAGAATTTGAACTTAGCAAGGGTTTATGAGTTTGCACAAGAACACTCACGAATTTCGGCTGTTGAGTGTAAAGTGTTGGTCGAAAAAATCTCTTTGGGGGCAATGAAGTCTCAAAAGTACAATCTTGATGAGTCCACTTTGAAGCTATTTTCAGATTGTATAAAAGCACTTGATATGGGGTCGCCTACTACGTTTGTTTTGAATACATTGCTTTTTAAGTTGTTGGCTATGAAGAAGAGGTAATACTTTTACTTGTAACCCAATATATATACAATGAAACCTATGTTATACTTTTTAAACTAAATATAAAAGGATAAAAGATGTATGTAAAACCTATTAAGGTGCAAACTTCATTACGAATCGAGCAAAATTCATTACAAGATGCTAAAAAAATTTTAGAAGAGATGGGTATGAATTTTTCAGAAGCTGTTAATATCTTTACTAAAATGATTGTAGCTCATAGAGGATTGCCTTTTGAAGTTAAACTTCCTAATTCTGATACTAACCTTACTCAAAAACTTAAAATTGCATTAGATGAGGTAGCAAAGATAGAACGAGGAGAGATAAAAGCAACCAATGCACGGGACTTTTTAGATGAATTATGAGGTAAAAGCTGTTGATAATTTTACAAAAGATGTAAAAAAGCTCTTTAAAAAATATCGTTCTATAAAATCAGATATTCTTGAATTGATTGATAGACTAGAAGAAGACTATACTATTGGTATTGATTTGGGTTCAAATCTATATAAAATTAGAGTAAAAAATAGTGATGTTGGTGGTAAAAGTGGAGGTTATAGAGTCATCTACTACACACGCCTTACTAATGGGTCTATTTATCTTTTAACCATCTATTCTAAAAGTCAAAAAGAGAGTATTAATGTGAAGAGTTTAAAACCTCTTATTGATGAGATTGAGAAGGATTGATTTTTGGAACTGGTCTATCTTTGGGTTGAAGAGTATAAAAATATTCATAAGCAGGGGTTTAATTTTTTGCCTAGATTTTCTTGTGAGTATGAAACAAAAGAAATGAATATTTATTATGCATAATATTGAAGAATTAAAAAATGCTATAGTATCTTTACTATCGCTGAGCCTATTGTTAAAAATCAGTTGCAACGGATGTTGGATAGTAAGAGGCTTAAAAAAGTAGATAAAATTGATGCTATAGAAAAAGATATTAAAGCATTACAAGAATCATTAGTAAAGTTGGAAAAATGATAAAAATTCAAAATGAGCATTTAGAAAACTTAGCTCAAAATCACTATAGAGCTATTACAAACTATTTAAGTATTAAAAAAATAGAAAAATGGAACGCTCAAATAAAAAAAGATTTCTCTAGTGAGTATAATCTTGAAAAACTTTTATTGGCTAAACCTCATGAATTACGAGAGCTTAAACGAATTTTTAAAGGAAATAAAGAGGATTATAAAATTTTTAAAACTTATTATAATTATCTTAATAGTTATATAAATACAAAATTTTTTCTACTCGGAAACGATGGCTTTAGCCTCGCCAAGTTCGGGGCTGAAGCCTCCGATTCCGAAACTAAACGAGTTGATTATAATGCGTATAAATTGGTTAAAGATTTAAATATCTCTACATGCCCCTATTGTAACCGTGGAACAATATATAATCTTCAAAAATCAAAAGGAAGAACTTCGGAAATAGACCATTTTTATCCTAAAGAGAAATATCCATATTTTGCTATCTCTTTTTATAACCTTATTCCAAGTTGTAAAGTGTGCAACAAATTAAAAATGGAAAATGAAATTGAAATACATCCTTATGAGAGAGGTTTTGAAAATACTAACTTTAAACTAAAAATTAAAGACTCAACCTTTTATCACTCTGTCAATGGTTTTGATTTGGAATTTAAAAGTGAAGATAAGAAAACAGATAATCAGATAGAAACATTTAAACTTGATGACCTATACCAAAATCACAAAGACATAATCCTAGAACTCATACAAAAAGAAGCCATCTACAACGAAAGCTATTCAGATGAACTCTTAACCCAATACGAGGGAACACTTTTTAAAAACAAAGAAGATTTACAACGCCTTATAAGTGGTGGGTATGTGAGTGATGATGAGATAGGGAAACGACCATTATTTAAGCTTGTTAAAGATATTTCAGAGGAGTTAAGATTAATATGAAAGCTTCTGTAGGGTGCGATTGCAATCGCACCATTTATACAACATTCAAAACAAAATTTCAATTTTTCTTTATGCCAATTAACGGTGCGATGGCAATCGCACCCTACAAGTATCAATCGAGGTTACCATGAAAATCTACCAACTAAACAAAATAAAAAACAAAAAAGAGTTCCTAAAGAACCTAAAAGTCCACGGTGGTGGTGTGCTTATTATGGCTAAGAAGATGGAGTTGTTTTACTTTCAGATAAAAGATTTAAAGACCCCTGCTATTAATATCTTAAAGCAAGATGCACTAAGTATTGGAGCTGAGTTGGCTACTCCTTCTGGGGTGATAACTTGTGAGAGGGAGAGCTATGATTGTTTACTTGTGGGGACGCGTAAACACATTGAGATACTCTCTAAAAAGGAGTTGGCTCAACCTTTTGGACTAAAGTCTTTGGCTTTGGAGTTACAGGAGTTTTTGAGGGTTAAAGAGTACCCTGTTAAAATCATGGGAATTATTAATGCCAATGATGACAGTTTTTTTAAGGGGTCACGTTTTAGAGATAGTGATGCTATTGAGAAGATAGAGCAGATGATAGAGGATGGGGCAGACATAATTGACATTGGAGCTGTCTCTTCTCGTCCTAATGCTGATGTGGTTTCAGATGAGGTTGAGTTAGAACGCATAAAACCAATTTGTGATACTATAAAGAGTAAAAAGCTTTATGAAAAAGTATCTTTTTCGGTGGACTCTTATACTCCATCGGTTATTGAGTATGCTTTGAAGTCAGGTTTTAATTTGGTCAATGACATTACAGGAGCTTCTAATGATAAGGTGGTGGAATTGGCTGTGGAGTATGGGGCGAAGTTGTGCATTATGCACATGCAAGGAACACCACAAACTATGCAACAAAACCCAACTTATGAAGATGTAATGGTGGAGGTTTCGGAGTTTTTTGAGGAGCGAATAGCGAAGTGTGAAGCCTTAGGAATGAAAAGAGAAGATATTATATTAGATGTTGGCATTGGATTTGGAAAAACTTTAGAGCATAACTTAATGCTTATAAAAAATATGGGACATTTTAAAAAGTTTAGTTGTGAAGTATTGGTAGGAGCTAGTCGAAAGTCAATGATAGATAAGGTAATTCCTACCCCAACGCAGGAGCGATTAGCAGGAACAATTGTTATTCACACACGAGCTGTTGAGAATGGAGCTTCTATTGTACGTTGTCATGATGTTAAAGAGCATAGACAGGCTTTGGCTATTTTAGAAGCTTTAGACACTTAAAATAGCTGTTTTGTTATCTTCTTGGCTTGAAGTTTTAATCTGTTTTGAACTTTCAGGCTTCTTTTTTTGCTTCTCCTCTTCTTGTTTCTCTTTGACCTCTTTGGTTGCTTGAGCTACTTTATCTTTGATGACTTTTGGGTCAATGGTTGGTGTCGTAGGCTCTTTTGTTACAACTCTTGTATTCATTTGTGACTGCATCTCTTTTAATGCTCGGTTAATCTCAATAAGTCCATACTCAAGGTTACACTGTTTATCATATTTAAGGGTGTCTTCTTTTAGATTCTCTATAGAGTATTTATCTAAAGGCAATACCTGTTTCTTTTTCATCTCTTTTGCAAATCTTGCACGAGCAATCTCTACACCTTTTCTCATTTCAGGAGATAGAGCATTTGTATAGGCTGTTTTATCTTTAATTGACTCTTTATTGTTTCCCTCTAAAAAGACAGCTTTAGCTGTGTTAGTAATGTAGCTAAGTCCAAAAAGAGTACCTATTGTATCTGCAATACTCATATATAGTGAGTCATTTTTGTTACTATTATCAGTTTTTTTAAGAGGTTGATTGAGAAAGTTAGTACATTGCATATCTGATTTAAGAATAAACTCATCCATATAACTATTACGATTTTGTTTGGTTGCCTTTTTATCTAATGAGTGCATAAAGTTATGTTCATTAGTTGAGAAGATAAGCTCTTTTTTTGTTGAACTCGTATTATAATAGTTACTATTTATATCAATAGATGATTGAATACAACCTGTAAGAAATATTATAGCAAATGTTGATAGAAGTGTTGTAGAAGTTTTCATGATGACTATTTCCCTTGAATAGATTACTCTATTATACTTATTTTAGTTAAAATTTAAGTAGAGGGAAATAGTAAATATTAGTTTATTTGTGCAACCATGATTTTATTAAAACTAAGTTTATTTTTACTGTTTAAGATAATCTCTTTTTTAAGACCGTTGTTAAAAGTAATGTCTATAACACTCTTTTTTACTTTATAGGCAAGAGCATAATATGCCATATTAGCAGTTGTAGTTGCTGAAGTATCTTTGGCTGTTTCTCTGTTAATATTAATCTCTACATGAGCATTGTCTCCTTTTGGTGGGTCAATGGTAAGTTTTGTAGACTCTGAACTCTCTCTCATTGTGTAGATTAGTAGATTATATTTTGTAAAATCAATAGGGTTGAGTTTTAAAGAGTCAATAAAATTTTTTTGATTTTCTTTATTCCAAAATTTTTCTGTTTTTATATTGCTTATAAAAGTAGTAAAGTCATTTTCTGTAGTGTAGAGTTTAGTTGTAATTTTACTATATTCTTGTGCTTGAAAAGGGATAGGTATCCGAACAATAGTATCTTGGAGTAACTCCTCTTTAGCAGGTGGATTCGAGATAATGATAGAAGAGCTATGGTTACAAGCTGTAAAAAATAGTATGGTAATAAGTATTGTGAAAAATCGTAACATAAAAAATCCTTTTTTATTATTATAAATAAAAAAAAGATTTTTGTAAATAGTTTATTAGTTTTTGTGTTCTAATTTTTGAATAGATGTTGTATCTGAATTACCTTTAAAACTTGAACTAAATACTTTACCAACTATACTTTTTAGTCCTGTTTCGTTCTCTTCATATTCATTCTCTGCCTCTTGTAAGGAGATTTCCCATGCTGAAGAGAAGCCTGGTGCTTGTGACATCATTTTTCTAAGAGCTGAATCATATATATTTAAGAGTCTAAGTTCTGCACGACCAGGTTTCTGACCTAAGGTCTTAACTGAAATTCTTAGATTTTCATTCTCTTTTTTGAGTCTATCTAGCTCTTTAACTAGTGTTGCATTTCCTGCATCAGTAATTTTCATCTGTCTCTCTAAATGGGCTTTGTATTCATTTAGCTCTTTTTTATGTTTTCTAATTGTTAAAAAAGATTTTAAGTACATAAGAAAAGCCCCAAAAGCAATACCTGCTAATATAAGTAAAATAGTTTCAGCATTAAAGTTAAAATTCATAATCTTTCTCCTAATTATTTTGTATTTATAAATATTATATCATAAGAGTAGAGTGTAGAGTAAATAAAAAGCAAGATTTTTGAGAGAATGCTCCTATGCGTAAAATAGGAACATTTGATTTTTATGTTACAATTCCTAAAAAAAATTGAGGTCAAGATGAGATTAGATAAATACTTAGTCGAAAAAGGTTACTTTGAGAGTCGTAACCGTGCATTAGATGCAATTAAACGTGGTAAAGTATTTGTCAATGGTCAAGTGGCTAAAGCATCTATAAAGTGTGATGAGAATTCCAATATTGACATTGACCCAGAGAAATTTTATGTGAGTCGTTCAGCCAAGAAGTTAGAACTTTTTTTAGAAGAGTATCCACTTGATTTAAAGGGAAAACAAGCTGTTGATGTAGGGTCAAGTACGGGTGGTTTTGTGCAGATACTTCTTGAAAATGGGGTTAAGTCTGTGGCGTGTGTGGATGTTGGTACAAATCAGCTTCATTATTCATTGCGTAATGACAACAGAGTATCTATATTTGAGGAGACCGATGTTCGTCTATTTGAACCAACTAAACCCTTTGATGTACTCACTTGTGATGTTTCCTTTATCTCTATTTTGCAGATAATAGAAGCCATAGACAAACTCTCTAAAAGTGAGATGATTTTGCTTTTTAAGCCACAGTTTGAAGTAGGACGAAATGTAAAACGTGATAGTAGAGGAGTGGTTGTAGATAAAAAGGCTATTGTAGAAGCACAAAATAGATTTGAAGCTAAAGCTCAAGCGTTAAAATGGAAGCTGGTGTATCAAACAACCTCTAAGCTTACAGGAAAATTAGGAAATATAGAATATATTTATTATTTTAGGAAATCATGCAGTTAACCAATAAGATTAAATCCATCACTATTGGCTCATTTGATGGTATTCACCTTGGACATCAAGTATTAATCAACCAAGTCGAAGCAGTAGTGGTCATAGAGCGAAATGGTGGCTACTTAACCTCAGGATATAGACGAAGTAACTATTTAGATAAACCTTGCTTCTTTTACCATTTTGAAAAAATATATCAACTCTCAGCAAAAGAATTTGTTGAAAAACTCTGTATTGATTTTCCTCAACTTGAAACTATCGTAGTTGGATATGACTTTGAGTTTGGTCATAAAAAAGAGGGTAATACAACCTTGCTTAAACAACTTTTTCAAGGAGAGATTGTTGTGGTAGATGAGGTAAAAGTAGATGATATTTCAGTACATTCAAGAACTATTAAACATTATCTAAAAGATGAAAATTTAAGATTAGTAAATAGATTACTCGGTCGTCCTTTATCTATAGAAGGAGAAGTTGTTTTAGGACAAGGTTTAGGAAAAAAAGAGTTAGTTCCTACTATCAATCTAAATATCTATGACTATCAGTTACCAAAGAATGGTGTCTATGTGACACGTACTAAGATTGGAGATGAGTGGTTAGAGAGTGTTAGCTTTGTTGGTATTCGTCAAACAACAGATGAAGCTTTTGCAGTAGAGACCTATGTATTAGACAGAGAATTAGGAGAGGTTAAAGGTAGAGTTACTTTAGAGTTTTTAGAGTTTATTCGAGAAAATAGAAAATTTAATGGCTTAAAAGCATTGAAAACTCAGATTAATTTAGATATAACCTATACTAAAAATTATTTTAAGGAAAATAGATGAAAAAAATACTATTGACATTAGCAATTCTAAGTGTAAGCCTTTTTGCAGAATTTAAAACTATAGATGTACCAGAGTTTGAAAAGTTACAAAAAGATGGTTTAGTGGTCATTGATATAAGAACACCACAAGAGTGGAAAACCACAGGTATTATAGAGGGTGCAAAAAAGATTACCTTTTTCTCTGAAAAGGGTCAACCACTTTTAGCCGATTGGTTTTTTGAAGTTGGACATCTTATTAAAGATAAAAAGACACCATTTATTATCTACTGTGCTCATGCAAGTCGCTCAAAAGCATTGGGTAAAGGTTTAGAAAATATGGGATTTGAACATGTTTATGAACTTAAAGGTGGTATTATAAATGGTTGGATTAAAGCAGGTAAAAAGACTCTTAAGGAGTAATTAGTAGAACTGTTTTACATGATTTTGTTATAATGCCATTTAAAACTAAATGAAAACTAATGCCACCATTAGTACTACAAGCCATTGAACAAAATGTAATTCGCAATCCTCTTCCATAATCTTTGATTTGGTAGAGTGATATTCACTTAGACTATAAAATAGCTTTTTGTTTTTTAAATAGGGTTAAATTAAGAAGTGGTAGTAAGAGAGGGACTCGAACCCTCGACCTCCGGCTTATGAGACCAGCGCTCTAACCAGCTGAGCTACCTTACCACCTATGTTTTGAAGAGCTGAAATTTTAGCTAAAAAGAGTTTTGAAGTCAAGTGTTTTTTAACTTTTATATATAAAATTTCATTTTTTTTAAAAGCTTAGTCCATTTGACTAAAGTTTATTAGTTTTTTTAACTAAACCTATTGACTTTTATTCAAAAAAACATTACTATTTCAAAAAATTAAAATGTAAGGAGAAACCAAATGTCATTTAAGCCATTAGGTAATCGTGTTCTTATTGAAAGAGAAGAACAAACAAATCAAACAGCATCTGGTCTTTATATTCCAGATTCGGCTAAAGAGAAGCCACTAAATGGTAAAGTAATTGCTGTAGGAAAAGATGCTATTGAAGCAGGTATTAATGAAGGTGATACTGTTGTTTTCCAAAAGTATGGTGGGTCGGAGATTACCATTGAAGGAAAAGAGTATCTTATTATGAGTTCAGATGATATATTGGGTGTCTTAAGCTAATTGTAGCTTATTTATAAAAGAAAGAATAAAAGGATAATTATGGCAAAAGATATACATTTTTCAGACAATGCAAGAAGTTCACTATTTGCAGGTGTTTCTAAATTAGCAGATGCAGTTAAAGTAACTATGGGACCTAGAGGTCGTAATGTACTTATTCAAAGAGCTTATGGTTCACCACATATAACTAAAGATGGTGTAACTGTTGCTCGTGAGATTGAGCTTGAAGATACAGTAGAAAATATGGGTGTTCAAGTAGTAAAAGAGGCAGCAGCTAATACAGCAGATGAAGCTGGTGATGGTACAACTACAGCAACTGTTTTAGCACACTCTATCTTTAAAGAGGGTCTTAGAAACATTACAGCTGGAGCTAACCCTATTGAAGTAAAACGTGGAATGGATAAAGCAACTACTGCTATTGTTAGTGAGCTAAAAGCAATGAGCCTAGAGGTTCAAGACAAAGAGAAGATAGCACAAGTTGCAACCATCTCGGCAAATTCTGATGAGACTATTGGTAACCTTATTGCTGAAGCTATGGATAAAGTAGGAAAAGATGGTGTCATTACTGTTGAAGAGGCAAAAGGTATTGAAGATGAACTAGAGGTAGTTGAAGGAATGCAATTTGACCGTGGTTATCTCTCCCCTTACTTTGTGACCAATACTGAAAAAATGACTTGTGAGATTGATAATCCACTAATTTTACTAACTGATAGTAAAATAACCTCTTTAAAAGATTTAGTGCCAGTTTTAGAGCAGATTCAAAAGACAGGAAGACCACTTTTAATTATTGCTGATGATGTTGAGGGTGAAGCTCTATCTACTTTGGTACTTAACAAACTTAAAGGAGTACTAAACATTACAGCTGTAAAAGCTCCAGGGTTTGGTGACCGTAAAAAAGCTATGTTAGGGGATATTGCTGTTCTAACTGGTGCAACACTTATTACAGATGAGCTTGGACTTACACTTGAAAAAGCAAGCTTGGCAGAGCTTGGACAGTGTGCTAGAGTTGTTATTGACAAAGACAACACTGTCATTGTTGATGGAAAGGGTGCTAAAGAGGCTGTAGAGGCTCGTGTAGCAGAGATTAGAGTACAAGAGCAAAACACTACAAGTGAATATGACAAAGAGAAACTTCAAGAGCGTCTAGCTAAACTTGCAGGTGGTGTGGCTGTTATTAAAGTTGGTGCTGCTACTGAAACTGAAATGAAAGAGAAAAAAGACCGAGTTGACGATGCTCTAAGTGCTACTAAAGCAGCTGTAGATGAAGGTATTGTCATTGGTGGTGGTGCTGCTCTTATTAAATCTGCTGCAAAAGTAGAACTTGATTTGGTTGATGACCAACTTATTGGTGCAGAGATTATTTTAAGAGCTATTCAAGCTCCTATGAAGCAGATTGCAATTAATGCAGGATATGACGCAGGTGTAGTTGTAAACAAAGTAATGGAGACAGCAGATGCAACATTAGGATTTAATGCAGCAACTGGTGAGTATGTTGATATGCTTGAAGCAGGGATTATTGACCCACTTAAAGTTGCTCGTGTTGCTCTACTTAATGCAACTTCTGTTTCATCTCTTCTTCTTACAACTGAAGCTACTATTTCAGATGTAAAAGAACCAAATATAGATGTTCCAACTCCTGCAATGCCTGATATGGGAGGTATGGGTGGAATGATGTAATCTTTCTCCCTTCCATATTTTTTTAAACTTCTCCTATAGCCCCTACTCTTGTTGGGGCTTTCTAATTTATTTTCCATAATATTCCTATCTTACAAACACTGCACACTCTTTTTTATATATTTAAATAAATTTAAGATTATTTTAATGTTTTAATCAATATACTTAAGAAAATATAAATAATATAACTTAATATTTAGGAATATGTTATGACAAGAATTAAAAAAAATATATTTACTGCATTCAGCCTTCTCTCTTTAACCCTTTTTTCAAATGGATGTGTTTCTCGAAATACCGATGGAAATTACCACTCTTCTTATAGTTATCAAACTCAACATTTCCATAGCAATGGCTCAACACCTATAGGAGAAGATATTGAACATATTGCAAAATCTCTAATAGGTAGAGACTATCAGTATGGAGCAACTGGACCTTATCAATATGATTGTTCAGGTTTTACAAAGTATGTCTTTTCAAAAGAGGGTATTACCCTACCTCGTGTCTCTAAAGATCAAGCAAGAGTAGGAGAGTATGTCCGTGCTAATGAACTACAAAAAGGAGATTTAATCTTTTTTGACTCTAAACACTCTTCAGAGGTATCTCATGTTGGAATCTATTTGAGTAGAGGTTATTTTATTCATGCTAGTTCATCAAAAGACCAAGTAACCATTAGTAATTTAAACTCAAACTATTATAGAGAACATTTTAAGTGGGGGAGACGAGTGACTAATATGCGTTATGTTAGGAATTAAGTAGTCAAGTATATTTTTTTTGTTCACATCTAAACTTACCAATCCATAGCTAAGAAGATAATAGAAATAAATAGGTCTGCAATAAATATAGTCACAGAAGATAAAACAACAGCTTTAGTAGTAGAAACACCAACTCCTTTAGCTCCTCCACTGGTTCTATAACCGATATAAGAGCCTATGGTTCCTATAAGATAGCCGTAAAAAACACCTTTTATAACTCCTGTTCCAATGTCTGAAAAGTGTAGAAGTTGTTTAATGCTATCTTCATAAACTATAGGATTGAGGTCTAAAGCTAACCATGTCATAAGAAAAGCAGAGAAATTTGATATAAAGTCAAAAGCAACAACTAAAAAAGGTACAGCAATGGTAGTAGCAACAATTCTAGGAATAAGTAGATATTTCTTTGAATCAACTGCCAAAGTTTCAATAGCATCTATCTGTTCTGTTACCCTCATAGTTCCAAGCTCTGCTGCCATAGAAGAGATAGCTTGTGCTGTTACCATAAGTCCTACTAAAAGTGGAGATAATTCTCTACTAATAGAGATGAAAATAGTATAACCCATAAAACTCTCAGCTCCAAATTTTGAAAAGCCTTGATATAATTGAACAGCTTCAATAAGTCCTAAAAAGAGAGCAGTTAAAAAGATAACCCCAAAAGTACCAACTCCAACTACCTCTATTTGTTCAAAAATCTGCTTAATACGCCATGGACGTTTTAGTGCTAAAGGTAAAAGATAAATTTGAAAAAGTATGTAGCTACCAAAGGCTTCCATATTTTTCATAAAAATAATAACAGGTCTACCAATGTATGATAATAGTGCTTCCATATAAACCTTTAATTTTTTTGATTTTATTTTATCTAAAAATTATGTTAAAATAGCTTTATGAGAATTGGAACAGATATTACTGTGGTCAGTAGAATAGAAAGCTCACTAGATAAATTTGGAGATAAGTTTCTTAATAAATTTTTAACTAAAGAGGAGCAAAACATAAGTAAAAGAGTTGAAAGTATTGCAGGGTATTGGGCTGCAAAAGAGGCTATATCAAAAGCTCTTGGTTGTGGAATAGGAACTGAACTTAGTTTTCATGATATTATTCTCTATAAAGATGAGAAAAATGCTCCTCATTTTAAATTGAGTGACAAAGCTCAAAGATATCATAAAATTAAAAACTCTTCCCTTTCAATAGCTCATGATGGTGGGTTTGCTATTGCTGTAGTTGTGATTTCTAATTAATTTTCTCTAATGTTGCTTTAATCACCTGTAACATTTCATCTTCATTATTGGAGATTTCTTTTTTTATTTTGGGCTTATTATCATTAATTTTTTGTTTTTTTTGCTTTTTCTTTTGAGTTTTTAAAAACTCTTTAGTGCTATTTTGAGGGTTACTTAATGCTTGAACCTCTCTTGTAAGCTTAGTTATCTCTTTCTCTTGGTTTCTAATAATATTTTTTAAATAGTTAACATTCTCTTCATACTCTTCACTCTCATTTTTATACTCTAACTTAATAGCTCTAAAAATAGCCCAAGCTACAAAAAAACCAAGTAGCCATGCAATAGCTAAAAATCCTAATATCTCACTAATAATGACTGTTACTGTCTCCATTTATTATCCTTATTTTTATTAATC
>JALUKJ010000308.1 GCA_027056615.1 Campylobacteraceae bacterium
GTCTCATGATATACAATCTAGCTTTCACCGATTCAGTCGCCACTCAAATTTTCAGTATAACTATCTGACTTGGAGTGAATCTAGCTAACATTTTCATTTAAGAAAACTAGCTGATTTAGGATTTGTCCGATATGTTATTTGTACTTAACTCTCTAGGTTTATGATAGCTTAATTGCTATTTGTTATTATATGACGATTTGTTATCTGTTTCTAAGTGCTGTTTAATTGAATTTTTTAAAGCTATTGATAAAAATATAGGTACAGCATTTCCTATTTGTAAATTTTTTGAACTTCTTGAACCATAAAAGATATAATCATCAGGAAAACATTGTATTCTTGCACCTTCTCTAGTTGTTAATGGTCTTGGTGCTTTTGGATGGATACATCTTGAAGATGATGGTGTACTTAAATTTCTTGTAATTGTAGGTGTTGGCCTTTCCCACCATAATCTACAATAAGTATTTTTAAATCCTGATTTAGGTCGTAAATCTTCTGGTGCATCTTCTGGTGTTCCACCATCAGGTAAACACTCCATAAGTTGTACTAATTTATCATTGTTTTTTGGTGCATTATGATCCATAAGTTTTTTAGGAGCATTTTTTCTCATTAGTTTTTGAAATTCATTATTTGGCTTACTGCTATATTCAAAACTTTCTTCATTGCTTTTAATAAATGGTAAATCACTTATTGCTTCAGATAGAGTTAAATATGGCTTTAAATCTTGATTAAAAATATTGTTATCCTTTTTACTAGAATGAGTTGGTTTGGGATATTCAAAATCTTGATTTAATTTTGTACCAATTATTATTACTCTTTCTCTGATTTGTGGTACACCATAATCTGCTGAATTTAAAACTTCATATTTAACTTTATACCCTAATGATTCAAAAAGTGATAAAATTGTTTTTAATAATTCACCTTTTTGCATAGATAAAAGTCCTTTAACATTTTCAAATAAAAACACTTTAGGCTTCAACTCTTCCAAGACTCTATAATACTCTTGAAATAATTGACCTCTTGGGTCATCAATTAATCTTTTTCCTACAGTTGAAAAGGCTTGACAAGGTGGACCACCAACAATTAAATCAATATCACCTTTTTTAATTTGTAAATCTTTAGTAAGATTTTCAAGTCCAAAATCTTTTATATCACAGTTATACATTTTTACAGTTGGATGATTTAATGAGTATGCCTTAGCCATATCAGGCAAAATTTCATTTCCTGCTACAATTTCAAAATTGTCATCATGAGCAAAGCCATAACTAAGCCCACCAACTCCTGCAAATAAGTCTAATACTTTAAATTTTTTTTTCATTGTTATTGTTAATATGCAAATATATCATCTAATGAAGGTGGAGTTTCAGTTAGTTTCCACGAAAAATAATTTTGGTCTATGTTGAAAACAGTTTGACCTTCCATCTGCTGTCTAGTAATCCAATTAACACTATCATCTTCTATCTCATCTAATTTAATAAATGCTACTTGACCATTAAATAAATCAAAATGAATTGCTAACGAAGATATACTTTCCGATTCAAAAATTCTTTTTGCTTCTAAAACTTTATGTTGTTTAATGTCGTTTACTCCAACAAAACCTGATTGTACTTCAATCCTTAATTTGTTACCATTATTTAACGCAATTTCTAAATCAGCTGTTGGTGTTCGTTTAAAAGATTCAATATTAACCAAGTCATCATCACCAATTAATGATATATCTTCAAGACTAACTTCAAATATCTGACTTAATGCTTGAAGAAAATAATTTGCAATAATATATCCTCTCATCCATGAAAAATATACTTGTTCAGGTCTTCTACCTTGATTATTTAATCTTTGTATAATGTTGTTATCTCTAAGTTTATTAAAGACTAATTCAACGGTATCTGTGCAAAACTTATCTATATTGCTTATCTTAATATTGCTAGATACCAATGAGTTTATTTTTTTAATTATTTCAACAAGTCTAGTATTTAATAATTCTATATAGTTATAATCAACTGTTGGTGTTATATCTTTTCCTGCAAAAAACTTTTTTACATCACCTTGGTTTGTAAAACCTAATTCTTTTCTATATTCTTTAAAATATTGCGTTGTAATTAATGAGTGCATATTATTCGGGTAAATTTAAGATTATTTTTTCGATAAATCCAGCTGAGCCAGTGTCATCATCATCGTTAAAATCAATATTGTCACATTGTAATTTTAAAGTTGTGCATATAATATCCGCGCATTCTGTTTTGTTCAATGTAGTATAGTTTCCAATACCAATGCTTCTGCAGACTTCTTGTAATAATTTTTTTGTTATTGTCCCATTATTTGGATTAAAAATTGTATTATCAAAATTACAGCTTATTTTTATACATAATTCTTCAACTAACTCTTGTTTTGCTCTATTTGATGTTCTTTCACCTCTTGGCATATTAAACTCCTTTTGTCTAGTGATAGATGCTATCTCAAATTTAATAAAATATATATAAATTTAATCAGATAACTCTTTATTCAACGAACACTTTATGTCTTTAACGCTGTATGCAATAAATAACTA
>JALUKJ010000309.1 GCA_027056615.1 Campylobacteraceae bacterium
TCTACTTAATCGTTCAACAGTTAAAAACTCAGCAGTTGCTGGTAACACTGGTATTAAAGTAAAAGCTGAAAAAGTAGATATTAAGAATTCACATATTCATAATAGTTCTCAAATTAAAAACTCAGCAGTTGCTGGTAATACAGGTGTAGAGTTAGGAAATTAATTCTTTAAAATCTTCTTTACATAAGTTAGAATAACTTTTCTCTAACTTATTACTTCTCACATTTTTTACTTTCATACAATCACAAAAAAATTTAAATATATAGGATAAAATATAAATGTTCTACATAACCGAACAATTCTTCTCAATTCAAGGAGAAGGTAAATATGCAGGTATTCCATCATACTTTTTACGTACTGGTGGCTGTAATCTATCTTGCTTTGGATTTGGAGCAAGTTATAGTGTAAATGGTCAAGAGAAAATGGGCTGTGATACCTATTTTGCTGTTGATAGTCACTTTGCCTCTTCTTGGCAGAAAGTAGAAGAAGCCTCTGTGCTTATTGCTCATTTAGAATATGAGTTTTCTAAGATTGGATATTTGCCTCAAGTAGTTATTACTGGGGGTGAACCATTAATGTACCATAGAGATGAAGCTTTTTATGAGGTGGTAAGTTGGTTGGTAAAAAAAGGTATTCGTATTACTTTTGAGACCAATGGAACTGTAGAGATTGATTTTGAGACTTACCCTATCTATAAACAAACTATTTTTGCTTTATCAATTAAGTTATCTAACTCTGGTGAGCCAAAACATAAACGAATTAAGCCACAAGCTATTTCAAATATTGTGAACTACTCTTTGGATAGCTTTTTTAAATTTACAATTGATAAAAAGTTAGTAAATAGTACAGCACTAGAAGAGATAAGTGAAATAACCTCTCCTTTTAAAAATCCTAATATCTACTGTATGCCTGTGGGTGAAAGTCGTGCCAATCTTTGGCACAATGACCGAGCTGTTTTTGAGTTTTGTATGAAGCATGGATTTAACTATAGTGACCGTCTACATATACGTGTCTTTGATACAACTCAAGGGGTTTAATTACCCCTCAATTGCCTCTTTTAATCCTCCCTCATCAGCTACAAATAAAATCTCTACTACCTTATCTCCATCTAGTTTGAGAACTGTTAAACTATCCTCTTTTTTAGGAAAGTTATTACTAAAGTCAGAATCAGTTGAGAGTAAAATCTCAAAGTTATACTTTTTCATCTTTGGAACAATAATTGTTTTACGTAACAAAGAAGGAACTCCTGAAACATCAGCCATGAGTTTAATCTCATGTGATTCTAAATAGTCACTAGATTGTGCATTAAAATAGTCACTAATAAGCTTTCCTGTATCTTTTCCAAAACTACAAATTAACAGTTTTGGCATTTGTGTTAAATTATGCTCTTTACCAAATTGGTCATTGAGCGTAAAGGGTGCTATGGTACTGTTTTGTTCAATCATTTTATATCCTTTTTTATTATATGAGTCGCCTAAACTAGGTAGCGTAAAAAGTAGCAATAGAAGTAAACTCAATAGAAGTTTTGTTGTTAAGCGTTTCATAAAAAGAAGTTTATCATATTTTATTAAGTTTATACGTATATAATCGCAAAAAATAGTAAAAGGTAATATTATGCCAAACAGTGAATTGAAAGCAGAAGCATTAGAACTTTTTAATGCAAAAGAGTATGAAAAAGCATTTGAGCTTTACAACTATCTAGCTAATGAGGGTGATTTAACAGCCTTAGCAACCGTTGGTTATCTTTATCATAATGGTTTTGGAGTGGAACAGAGTTATACAAAAGCAATTGAGTACTACACTAAAGCTTCTGAAGCAGGGGAACACTCATCAACTTACAATCTAGGAATGCTTTATCTACGAGGGTTAGGCGTTAAGAAAGATACAACTAAAGCTCATGAGTATTATCTAAAATCTGCTATAAAAGGGATGCCACAAGCTCAATTTGACGTGGCACTTATGTTTGAAAATGGTGAGGGGTGTACTCAAAACTATTCAGAAGCAGCCTTTTGGTATGAAGAGTCAGCTAAACGTGGAAATGCCGAAGCCTTTAACAACTTAGGGGTACTCTTTAAAGAGGGAATGGGTGTAGAGCAGAGTTATAAAAAAGCCTATATTCTATTTAAACAATCAGCCATGAAAAACTCTCCACAAGGACAGTTTAACTTAGGAGCAATGTATGACCAAGGTCTAGGCTGTGAAGAGAACAAAGAGAAAGCCATAGAGTGGTGTCGAAAAGCCTCTTTCCAAGGACATCAAAAAGCTAAGGATATTATGCACCGTATGCAACAAGATGGGCAGATAGTTTTTTAAAAATTTTCCTCTATTTCACACACTCAATATCAACTTTCAGCTATAATAAACTATAAAAAAGTCAATAATATGACAATTTGACATATTATTTGACTTGTTAACGATTTATCACTATAATTAACAGTATAAACAACTAAGGGAACTATTATGACTGCACCACAATCACCTTATCAAAGCCATATAAAAGAACTCAAAGATTATTACTGGGCGTATGCTGATATAAGGTTAAA
>JALUKJ010000310.1 GCA_027056615.1 Campylobacteraceae bacterium
TCCATCCCCATATCAGCATGGGTTAGGGCTTGAGGAGCGTCCATTTTAGGGGCTTTAGCAAGTTTAGTAGCACTTGGAGTCAATGAACCCAAAGCATACCCTGAGCGTTCAAGGCTTTGAGCAAAGAGAGCATAAGCTTTTTGGGTTTTTGGTTCAACAATAACATCATAAGTTTCAGCTACCCCAATTCTAAATTCATCTACCTCTACAGGTTTTACATAGTTTCCATCGGTCGCAACAATGGTAAGTTTCAAATCAGGAATACGCACATCAAAAAAGGTCATTGCAGAAGAGTTAATAAAGCGTAATCGTATCTTTTCTCCTACTTTGAATTGTGCTGTATATTGAGCAGTTGGTGTATGTCCATTCATCAAATAGGTATAGGTGTAACCTGTAACATCAGAGAGGTCACGGTCGCTCATTCGCATTTTATTCCACATACTTCGGCTCTTAAAAGCCCCTAACAATCCCTCTTCTTGTACATCAGCAAAAAAGTCACCCACTGTTCTTTGGTTAAAGTTATAGTAGTCACTCATGGTTTTAAGTTTTCGGTAGATGGTTTCAGGCTTTTCATCACTCCAATCAGAGAGCGTTACTACATAGTCTCGGTCATACTCAAAAGGCTCTTTAGCTTTAGGGTGAACCACAATCGCCCCATAAATCCCAGTCTGCTCTTGAAATCCTGAATGAGAATGATACCAATAAGTTCCACTCTGTTTGAGTGTAAACCTATAGGTAAAGGTTGTTTTAGGTTTAATCCCATCAAAACTAATGTTAGGAACACCGTCCATATCAGTAGGTAAAATAATCCCATGCCAATGGATTGAGCTGTCAACCTCTAAGTCATTGTAAACCTTAATAGTGACTGTGTCACCCTCATTAAAATATAGTGTTGGTGCTGTTATTTGACCATTGACTGTGGTAGCATATTTTGGTGTTCCAGTAAAGTTCACCATGGTTTTACTAATGACCAAAGAGAACTCTGTACCTCGTAACTCATGCTCTTGACTAAAGGCAGGTGTGGGATTCTTTGCTTCAAGAGGTAAGAAGAGACCTGAAGCAACAACAGTAGAGAGAGTAATGCCTTTGATAAATGTTCTTCTATTGATAGTTAAATTATTTGTTGACATTTTTGGCTCCTATTTGATTTATTTATAGGAGCAGTATAGTAGTTTTTTTGTGGAGGGGGTGTGGAGGGGTAGAATAAGGAGAAGGAAATACCTTCTTATTTTAATGAAAATATCATCCTACTTTCTTAACCAAAAACACTCCTAACAAACCCAACAAGTGGTAAAAACTCTTTTTTTGACAAATCCCACAGACCTGTATCTCCATTTTTATCAAAAAAAGAGAATTGAGCTTGATTTCGATTTCTAGGTTTTTGAGAAAATTTGATGTAGGCTTCCACCTCATGTTTATCTATGGCTCTTTTTTCAATATCAGGTATAGACTTGGTTAAACACCATTTATACTCTTTGAAACATTGAAGTTGAGGAATATCTGTTTTATCAAGAGAAGAGAGAAGCAGTGTCTCTAAGTTGCCTAAATCTTTATTGTTCGGTGTTAAAAAACAACTTATTTTTTTCATATCAATATCAGAAGTAGATATAGCCTCTTTTACCTCATCTTCTGATTGTTGAAAGTTTTGGTCAGCATCGGTAATAATTCCTAATTGATTAATTTCAGACTCTATAGGTTTAATAATCTCTTGCAGAGTAAATTTTAAGTTATCTTGTCCTTTTAAATTAATGATAGTAAGATTTCGCTCATATCTATTTTTAAAAGTTACAATTTTTCCTCTTTTTGAAGCTTCAAAATCATCAAAGTTATACTCTTCTTTCATTTTACTATAAATATATCGTACCAGATTAACATCTGTAATTCCTTCGACTAATATTATTTTCATTATCGAATGTCCATACCAGCATTAACAGTAGCTGAAAAAGAGCTATAGTCTCTAATAATTGGATAAATTTTATTTTCTTTATCTTTTGTTAGTTTGATAGAAGTTATCTTATTGAAATTCATATCTTCACTCACTAAAGTAAGTGCTTCTATTGATTCTAAATCATGGGTTGTCACAAAGAGTTGAATTTCCTCTTCTTTCACTACTTCTATAATTGATTTCCATATATCATAAAGTTTACTATAGTGGATACCATTTTCCACCTCATCAATAAAAACGGTCTCATTGCTATTTGATAATAATGCACATAGTATCTCAATATATCTATTGGTACCTTCTCCTAATTCAGAAGAGATTAAAGAGCGTTCAGGATTTTTAAGATTAATTCGTAATAACATTTCATCCTCTAAAAGTTGGGGTTCTATCCAAACTATATCTTCATCTAACAGCTTTAAGTAGTTTAAAAATTTTTGTTGAATACCTTTTGATTGGATATTAGAATAGAGTTTAACAAGCCTTTCATTACTTGGTTTAGAAGAGTTTATATAGTTGCTATAAAAAATATCACTATAACTAAGAGTATCATCAATTGTAGTTATATCTAGTTTATCATTATCTTTATCTCTAATTATCAAG
>JALUKJ010000311.1 GCA_027056615.1 Campylobacteraceae bacterium
GTAGTAAAACCAAGTTCCCATTTACGCCCTAAAGAGTTAATAATTAAATCTCGTTCATCTTCAGTTTTACCTAAACTATAAAGAAGAGTCTGCCCACCTTGTACAAACATCATAAAAACCAATAGCCCTCCTAAAAGAGAGACTATAAACCACCAATAACTCTGTAGTGTATATAACTCAAACATCTTAGTGTTCCCCCTCTGGTCCAATTTTTATCTGTGTTAACATAATTTTTATTTCAGCAATCAACAAACTTGTAAACAAAATAGCAAAGAGCCAAAAAGTTATCATAACTGAAGTTGATGCTACATTAGAGGTTGCCATCCCAACAGGTAATAAATCTTGAATTGCCCATGGTTGTCGCCCTACTTCTGCAACTATCCAACCTGTCTCTTGTGCCACATAGCCTAGAGGAATAGTTCCTACCATTGCCCAAAGTAGCCAACGTTTAGAGCCAATGGTATTTCGTCGTGTCCAAAATAGAACAACTGCAAAAAGTACTAAGAACCATGTACCTAAGCCCACCATAATATGAAAACTATAGAAACTAAGTGCCACATTAGGAATGGCATCTTCAGGTTTTTCCAAATAGCCATAACCCATATAGTGATGATGAGATTCAAAAAGTTTAAGTGCCTCTTTAGCCTTGAGTTCATCTCCTATTTTTTTAGCATCTTTATAGGCTCGTAATGCTTTAACAGCTATTTTCCCCTCTTGCATTTTTTGACGTATACTCATGACTCCTTTGTTAGCATTTCCATAAAGCATATCTTCTATTCCAGGAACAAAAGCATTAAGGTCATGATACCCCAAGAATGAAAGAGCAGATGGAATCTCTACCTTAAAATGAAACACTTCAGAGTCATCACCCACTTTTTTCTCTGAATTTAAAAGACCCATAGCAATAATACCTGCTCGATTTTCACCCCTATAGAGTCCCTCCATTGCTGCTAGTTTCATGGGTTGAGTCTGTGCTACACTATAAGCTGATTCATCTCCTGTAGTCAGTAAAAAAAGTGAAGTCACAAGACCAAAAGAGGCACTAACAATAATGCTACGCTTGGCAAAAAGAACATCTCTCTTTTTAAGTAGATACCACGCACTTATTCCCATTACAAAAAGTGAAGCAAGTACATAACCACTACTTACGGTATGAAGAAACTTACTCACAGCATTGGGGTTAAAAATAACCTCCCAAAAATTTTCCATCTCATTACGTGCAGAATCAGGGTTAAAATGCATTCCTACGGGGTGTTGCATCCAACCATTAGCAATAAGTATCCACAAAGCAGAAAGGTTAGAGCCAATAGCAACCAACCATGTCGAAAGTAGGTGCATCTCTTTACTTACTTTGTTCCAACCAAAAAACATCACTGCAAAAAAAGTTGACTCCATAAAAAATGCCATTAACCCTTCTATGGCTAAAGGAGCACCAAAAATATCTCCTACAATCCATGAGTAGTTTGACCAATTAGTACCAAACTCAAACTCCATAATAATACCAGTTGCCAGACCAATAGCAAAATTGATGGCTAAGATTCCCATCCAAAACTTGGTGGTATTTTTCCACCATATATCACCTGTACGAACATAGATACTCTCCATAATCGCGACAATAAAGGTTAAGCCCAAAGTCAATGGGACAAAGAGCCAATGATAAAGAGCTGTTAATGCAAACTGAGCTCTTGACCAATCAACCAAAACATCTGTAACTTCCATACTACCCTACTCCTTTGTAAGTTGTTCTAAAATATAATAACTTCTCTGAGTATCATTATCAAAATTATCTTCTAAGTAGTTAGGAAAATAGAAGCACTTGATAATACCAAAGAGAATAATAAATTTAATGACAATAATAAGCCATAAACGTCTGCCTAATCGCATCGAAGCAAATCCCTCTTTATAGAAAGAGAGAATTTTTTTAATGATGTGCATGACCTTCATCATGACGTGGATGTCTTTTTTCATGATGTTTAATAATCTTATCCATATTGGTGTCATCTAAAATCTCTAAATCATTGTTTTTAAACTTCTCCAACACATCACTAAGCAAAATACGCTCAAAACCTGTATGATAAAGCATCATGCCCAACTCTTTAGCCTTTGCATATGGGCTAACACCCATCTCTTGTATAAGAAGAGCATCTATCTTCATCTCATTTAATAACTCCATTACAGCTTGACCACCAGTTTGGTTGTTGGGAATAATAGTGACTTCCTCATTCTCTACAATGGCAAACCATTTGGCTTTTCCAAATAGAGGTGCTACGGCTGAATCTTCTTTGTTCATTTTTATAGGTATTGCTAGTTTCATTTTCTTATCCTTTTTATTTTTATATAATTGTTACGAAAAAATATTTTTGACTTTGTCTAAAACACTTTTCTTCTCTTCTTTATCTTCATCCATCGCTTCATCTTTAGGTCTAAAGACATCATCAGGTAGTTTGTTTTCGGATGTTCCATCTACATTAATAACAAAAAGTTCAGGATGTATCAATGTCCTTAACTCTCTTCTTACTACCATATTGGTGGTCATAA
>JALUKJ010000312.1 GCA_027056615.1 Campylobacteraceae bacterium
TATTTTAGCTATGTCGGTACTATTCTCATTTCTTATGTATATGGCAGAATACTTCTTCTCATTTAAAGCAGCAGAGGTTGAAGCAACACTAGAGTATATTCATACAGGTGGCTCTTACCATACACAATTCTGGGCAGCAATGGTTCTTGGTTATATTATTCCATTCTTTATTGCAAAGGGTTCAATGAAAGTTGAAAATAGAACTATGATGAAATTTGCAGCAGTAACGACTTTAATTGGTCTTTATCTTGCAAAAAGTACGTGGTTAGAAATTCCACAAATGTTATCGTTAAGTTAAGGAGGATATAGATGGTTAAGAAAATGAACAGTAACGAATCTTCTTTCTTTGAAAGCAGACGTACGTTCCTAAAAGGAACAAGTTATGCAGTAGCAGGTGCTGTTGTTGCAAAAGGTGTCTTTACAGCAGTAATTGATACTCCTGCTATGGCAGAAGATTTTAAAAGTGTACCTATAACTAATGGTACACCAAAACCCTATCCAACACCAGAGTGGAATCCAAAAAAATATAATTGGACAAGCTTTGTTGATGGTTATAACTTTAAACCAAATGAAAATATTTGGGACTCATTTCATGAGTTAGATGGTGATGATTGGAAACGTGGTGGTACAGGTAGAAATGGTATTGAGTCAGAAGACAATCCTGATGGAATTAAAGTTAATGAATTTATGTTGGTTCCAACAGCTTGTTCTAACTGTGAAGCAGCGTGTGGTTTAACAGCATGGGTTGAGATTGGTGAGTTTAAGAAGACAAACGACCCAAAAGACCTATATGTTAGAAAATATATGGGTAACCCCATGCACCCAGGTTCTCGTGGACGTAACTGTGCTAAAGGGTATGCTTGTCAATCACAAATGTATGACCCAGATAGAATTCCTTTCCCACTAAAAAGAGCCCCAGGTTCAAAAAGAGGTGAAGGTA
This sequence comes from Campylobacteraceae bacterium, assembly GCA_027056615.1. Lineage (GTDB taxonomy): Bacteria > Campylobacterota > Campylobacteria > Campylobacterales > Sulfurovaceae > UBA1140. The sequence goes on from JALUKJ010000312.1 coordinate 941, forward strand.
AATGGATTCGTTCTTCATGGGATGATGCCATGAAAGAGATTGGTGCTAAACTTGCAGAGCTTGTAAAAAGTGATGATGAGGTAGCTAAAAATATGTTTATCTATCATGTTGGACGACCAAATGAGAATGGTTTTGGACCAAGAGTTCCTATGTCTTTGGGTATTGATGGTTGGGATTCACATACAAATATCTGTTCAGCAGGAGCTAGAGAAGCAACTATTCAGTGGGCAAATGACGATAGAAACTCTCCAGATTGGGCAGGTGCTAAACTAATTTTCTTACAATCATCTCACGCAGCTGATGCAGGTCACTATTTCCAACAAGCTGCAGGTCGTATTGCAGAAGCACGTAAAGCTGGTGCAAAATTGGTTGTTATGGATCCACGTCTATCTAACTCAGCAGGTATTGCAGACTTATGGGTTCCATGTTGGCCAGGTACAGAGGCAGCACTCTACCTCTACCTTGTTAATAGAATCTTAAATGAAAAAGACATCAATGGTGATAGCTTGGTAAACCACAACTTTGTTAAAAATTGGGTAAACTGGGACAGACTCATGTCTAACCGTGAGTATCTTAACCTACTTGTTGAAAAAGGATACATCAAATCAGTACCAGAGGGAGACACTTATGAAGACTTCATCTCTATGATTGCTGAAATGTACCGACCTTATACTCTCGACTTTGTTGTTGAAGAGTGTAAAATTGAGGGAAGTACGGTTGAAAAACTTTACGACATGTTTATTGATGCAGGTGCAAGAGTTGCTACTTATGTTTGGAGAGCAGGTACTATTGGTCACCGTGGTGGTTGGATGAATGGTCGTACAGCGTTCTTACCACTTGTTCTTCGTGGAGCAATGGCAGGAGACAAAGGTGGGGTAAGTTTTCACCACTGGCATGAAATCTCTGTTAATGGACGTGGAGAGGCTGCAACAACTTCTGGAGACCACCCTGAAAAAGTAGATGCATGGAATGAGTTAGCATGGCCACCTGAGTATCCATTGAGTACTTATGAGATGAGTCATATTTTACCTCACATGCTTCTTGATGATGAGTGGAGAGAGAAGTGGAATAAAAAAGGACTTAATGTTCCTGAAAAAGTTGCTGTTTACTGTCCAAGAATGTATAACCCAGTTTGGATTAACCCAGATGGATTTAGATGGATTGAAGCACTTAAGCGTGAAGATAAAGTTGAGTTGTCATTTAACCTTTCACCTACATGGTCTGAGACAAACTGGTTCTGTGACTATGTTCTTCCTGTAGGACTAGCAGGTGAGCGTCATGACCAACACTCTTCACCAACACAACCAAGTAGATGGTTAGCATTTAGACAACCAGCACTTAGAGTTGCGTTAGAGAAACTTGGATGGAAACCTAAACACCCTGCACGAGGTACACTAGAGGCACACATGGCTTCAGGTCTTGGTGAAGTTTGGGAAGAGGTTGAGTTCTGGGCGAACTTAATGACCGACTATGTTGACCCAGATGGAAAACTAGGTGTTAGAAAATACTGGGCTTCTAAAAAAGACCCAAGCAGAGCAGTAAGTATTGCAGAGTGGTATCAAGCAGCATTTGATACACTACCAAATCTTAAAGCAATGGCAAAGAAAAAGTTCCCTAACTCTGAGTTCCCTAACTATGAACTTATGAGAGATATGGGTACATGGATGGAAGAGGACAATATCTATAGACCTCAAGAGAAACCACTTAAAAAAGTTGGTGACAAATATATTGCTCATGGACATGAGTACCCTGAAGATGAGGTTGAAAAAGATGCATTTGGAACACTTATGGTTGAACATGAGGGTGAAAAACATGCTATTGGTATTGAAATTGATGGTGAAATCTACCAAGGTTTCCATACATTAAGTAAAAAACTTGAATTCTTTGCAGAGTGGTTTGCAGAGTGGAAATGGCCAGAGTATGCTGTGCCAATCTACCCTAAAAACAAAGAAGAGCGTAAGAAGATGATTCACCTTGTAACGCAAGTTCACCATGACTTTATGACAAAAGAGAATGAGTTTGCTGTAAATACAATCTTTAGATTGCCATACAATATTCATACTCGTTCTGTTAACTCTAAACACCTTATGGAGATTTCACAAAACCATAACCCAGTTTGGATAAATACAGATGATGCAAAACGTCTTAACATTAAGCAAGGTGATGCAATTAAAGTAACTTATGTAGATACATTAACCAACATTGAGTCAGGTTACTTTATTGCTATGGCTGTTCCAACAGAAGCAACTATGCCAGGTGTTTTAGCAAACTCTCACCATGCAGGACGATGGAAGCTTAAAAATGCTGTTGACATTCCAGGATTCTCTCACCAATTAGGTGTTATGGGACTAGGAGCTCCACTTTACGACATGACAATGGACGGTAAAATTGGTACACTTAAACCAAAAGAGGGTGTAGACAAAGCTATGTTAGCTCGTCGTGATACATGGCAGTTTAAAAAGTACAACAAAGACCTTGATAATATTTGGTGGGATGGTCTAAGTGGTGCTTGGCAAAATGCTGTTATGGCTCCACACTCTGACCCAATTGCTGGTAACCATGGTTGGCACCAAAAAGCCATTATTGAAAAAGCTGGTGAAGATGATACCATTGGTGATATTTATGTAAATTATGATAATAACTTCAAAGTTCACCAAGCATGGAGAGACAAGTTAACACGTCCTCTTCAAGCAGGTGATACACTTAGAAGACCACTTCACATGCCAAGAACTGGTCCAAAAATTTCTAGAAAAGGTTACACAGTTAATATTACTGAGTAGTCTTCTACCAAATCGTGAGCAGAAATGCTCACGTACCAATAGATTTTCACAATTAATATTTCAAATTTCAACACTATTTATTTTGAAAGTGCTATTATCGCAAATAAAATTACATTAAGAGAGTTTAAATGAACATAACACTAGAAGAGATAGAAAACCGTAGTACCCTTTATGCGTTGATTTCAAGACTTATGATGACTGAAGTTGATGCAGAGTTTCTTAAATCAATCGAATCCAATCCTGATATTTTAGCCCTTTTCCCTAACTATAAAGATTGGGAAAAACGAAAAGAGTTCTCTAACAAGATTTTAAAAGAGCGTTATTTAGATGTTGATTTTACAAACTTGTCACTGTTACATCTTGTTCCTTATGAGACTTTTTATACCCGTGATGACCAGATGATTGAGAGTGGTGGAGATAATCCAATTTTGAGCATTTATGATGCCTTTGATTTTAAGGTCAAACTTGAAGAGGCTAGGGTGGTAAGTCCTGACCATATTGGTGTTGAGTTAGAGTTTATGTATATGCTCTGTGACACAATGAAAAAAGCTTATGAAGCAAAAGATGAAGATGCTATAAGAGAGTTTTTAATGGTACAACGAGGTTTCTTAAAAGACCATCTTCTTAATTGGTCTCCTATGTATCTTATTAATATGAAACGAGAGTCAAGAACTGCACTCTATCATGATGGAGCAGAACTTACTTTAGAGTTTATGTTGAGTGACTATGAGTACATTAACGAAAAACTAGAAGAGATGAAGTAATGAATCTGCTTTTTGACGTTGCCTCTTGTGTTCGTGCAACCTCCAAATTTTCAGAGTGTACCAAGTGTGTTGATATATGTCCTGTAGATACTATTGAGATAGTTGAAAATATTCCTGCTTTTACTCCTTCGGCATGTACTACTTGTGGTGGTTGTGTTGGTGTCTGTCCTACAGAGGCTTTTTCGCTTTCAGGCTTTTCAAGTATAGAGTTTTTCTTTAAGTTTTTAGAAGAGGAGAGTAATGAGTTAACATGTCAAAAAGACCTCTACTCTTGTCTCTCTGTTTTAAGTGTGGAACACCTTATCTCAATGGCTGTGGCTTCAGATAAACCCGTCATAATGGATGTTGATGCTTGTTCTTGTGGTGGAGAGAGTCCAAAACTACAAAATCAGCTTAGAGAAAATATTGAAGAGGCAAACTTTATCTTGTCAACTTTTTGTGATAAAGAGATACTTATTAAATCGACTGAAACCGAAGCAATAGTTGCCCAGCAAGAGCTTAATATTCCAAGCAGACGTTCACTCTTTAGCCTAAAAGGGGCAATTAAAAGTAAACAAGCCTTTGATGAAGCTGTTGATGCCGATGAGTTAAAATCTTTTGGTATTGACCTTGGGGACATCTCAAAGATTAAGAACAAAGTTATTCCAGACAAAAGAAAGCTTCTCTTTTCTATTTTAAAACGAGTTGATAAACCTGAAAAGTATGAGATAGTAGCCACAGAAGACATTAACTTTACTTCTCAAAAGTTTGTAGATGAGTCTTGTACCAATTGTCAAATTTGTTACCGAATCTGTCCCACAGGAGCATTAAGTTCAGACAATAAGTTTTCATTAATTCATTTTGATGCAATGCTATGTGTAAAGTGTCATCTCTGTCATGATGTCTGTGAGCCAAATGCTATTCAACTCCAACCAGGGTTTGAGATAAAAGAGTTTTTTGAACCAACCCAGAGAACTTTAGCTACTTTTGATGTTAAGCGTTGTAATGAGTGTGGAAACTACTTTACCTATCAAGGTGGAGAGCAGATGTGTATGCGATGTAAAGTTGAAGAGGAAGAGGCTATAGAGCTTCATGCCTTAGCACGAGAAAGACGAAACTTATGAAACCAGAAGAGATAAAACCTGACACACAGCTTTGTACCATTTTAGGCTTTAATGCTCAAACAGGAAACTGCCGTCGCTACTTTAACCGATGTCTTAAAGAGAATAGCATTAATGCTACATCTATTGCGTTGAATATTAAAGAGGAGCATTTTGATTTTACTATGAAAAACTTGGCAAATTCAAAAGTGAATCGAATGATAATTGAGCATGAGTTTGGTGAAAGTATTGTAGAGTATTGTGACCGTTTAAATGAATCAGCCCAAACAAAAAAGTTTGTTGATTTTGTAGAGGTAGAGGATGGTAAGATAGTAGGGTATTGTTTAGATGATGATATAGAACCTTATATTGAAAATCCTGCTTTTGTTGATGAGCGTATACGACTTGCTATGAAGATGATGTTACTTAGTAACCGTTGGTATGGTGCGAAAATAGATATGGATTTAATTCCAACAATGATATAAGAAGAGGAGAATAAATGAAAGATTTTAAAGATGTAGAAGAGTTAAGAGCCGAATTTGAGGCAATGACCAATAACAGTGAAGAGTATTGTGCTGATGGTTCATGTGAAACAGGTGAAGAGGTAGATTTAAAAGATTATCCCTCTTATACAGAGGCATTATATGCAAGAATTGTAGCTCCACATGTATCTGGAATCTACTTTTCACGTTGGGATATTAAAGAGATAGCCAATGTAGCAGGGGATTCAATGGCTATTCATCCACGAAAACGTATGTTTGAGTTATTAATGAAATTTGCTGTTTCACAAGAGAGAATGGAGGCTGTTTTAGATGCAATGGAGAACCATATGCTAGAGAAGATAGCCATCTACCGTGAGATAGCCGAGAACTTTCCACACTCAGTACCTATTTTTGAGGAGAAGATAGAAAAAGCAGAGGCGACTATTAAGACTTTTCCTTATATTTTAAAAGAGTATTTTTAAGATATAAATAATAATATTCTATTTTTAAAAAGTCTATTCATAATTTATAATTATATATATAATATAATATTTAATTTCTTTATTTAAATAAAAATTATAATGTTTATATTTGTAACATATTTATATTAAAATAATATTTTATATAATTTTGTAATTATAATTATAATATTATATTATAATTATGGGAATATTAAAAAGTAAAGGATTTATTGTGTCTAAACAAAAAGAAAATAGATTAACATGGTGGATGGGTGGTATTTTAATGGCATTCTTATTGCTATTGACCTTTTCTATATATGGAGCTAACCGTCCAATTGGTGCTTCAACTTATGTACCTTACCTTGCAGGAGTTATTTTTGACCTTGACCCAGAGAAATATAGTTATCTTAAAGAGGTTAAAAATGCTGGTTCATGGGAAGGAATAATGCTTCTTGGTGCATTGTTTGGTGGTTTTGTAACCTCTGTATTTATTACAAAGACATTTAGACTCTCATTTATTCCAAGTGGTTGGAAACAGTACAAAAATAACTCTGTACTATCTCGACTTTTATGGAGTTTTTTTTCAGGTTTTATTCTTATTCTTGGAGCAAGACTTGCAGGAGGTTGTACCTCTGGACACTTTATGTCTGGAATGAGTCAACTAGCAATGTCTTCAATGGTCTTTGGTGGAGTAGTGATTGTAACACTTATCATTACAGGTAGACTATTTTATAATATAAAGGAGTAGTAAATAATGATTTTTTTAACTTATATGTCAGACATAGCCCAAGGAGTTAAAGTTATGTTTGAAAATGTCATTAATCAACCACATGGTTCTCTTGGATTAGTCTTTTTAATTGGTGTGATGTTTGGAGGAATTATTCAATATACAAGGGTTGATAAGTTTGAAAAAATTGCAGGTTTTGCAATGTTAAAAGATACGATTGTTCCTAAAATGCTATTTTTAACTGTAGGATTAGCTAGTATAGCACTCTATTTTTTAATGGATGCAGGTTTAGCTCATGCTCATATTAAACCTCTTAACTATCAAGGATTGATTATTGGTGGTATTTTGTTTGGGATTGGAATGGCTATTTTAGGAAAATGTCCAGGTACTGGACCCATCTCTATTGCTGAAGGTAGAATTGATGTACTCGTAGCATCTATTGGTGGTCTTTTTGGTGGATTGGTTTTTATCCTATTTTTTGATGATTTCTTTAAACCTTTAATGGGTGAAAGTTATGGTAAAACTACTCTTTTTAACTTTTTTCAAGATAAAGAGTTAACTGTTCTTATTTTTGGTTTAGTTGTAATTGCTATTGCCTTATTGATACCAAAATTAGAGTTGTGTGATAAAGAAGAAGATTGTAGTTAAACTATCCATAGACCTAATCTTTTAGGTCTATGATTTATTAATAATACGTCTTCCCCATAAAAATCTTCTTTTATAAAAAGGTTTTTTTCTAAAGTTAGTAATAATTACTTTCTTTCTTGCAGAACTCGCATGGATAAAGTTACCATTACTAAGATATATACCTACATGATTTACTCTTCTTGTAAATTTTTTCTCTGTATCAAAAAATACCATATCTCCTCTACGTAAATCTTTATATTTAATATATTTTCCGACTTTAGCTTGGTCACGTGATACTCTTGGAATTTTAATACCTACTGTTGAACGAAAAACATATTTTGTAAAACCAGAACAGTCAAATCTATTTGGTCCTGTTGCTCCCCAAACATATTTTTGTCCAAGTTTTGATTTAGCATACTTTTCTAG
>JALUKJ010000313.1 GCA_027056615.1 Campylobacteraceae bacterium
TTGTTATGGAAGGTAGTTTTGCTACATATCAGCCTGATATCTCACCAAAAGAGATGCTACACAAAATCGATAGCTTGATGGAAAAGGTAAAACAGTATAATGGAGAGTTTGTATTGCTTTGGCATAACAGTAGCTTCAATACGGAGGAGTGGAAGAAGTATAAAATGGTATATGAGAGTATTATAAAATGAAAAAAAATATTTTAATAATTTCTATATATTATCCTCCTATTCAATCAATAGCGAGTAATAGAATTTACTCCTTTGCGAAATATCTTGATAAAGAAAAATATAATGTATATGTGCATACTTTGGGAAATGAGAACTCTGTTGAAAGTGATGATGATATTGTCGTGCAACGTGTTAAGAATGATGTTTTATTCAGGCCCTTACTCTTTACAAAAAGAACAAATAAGTTTATACACTATTCAAAAGTAATTTATAATAAATTTGTAAAATATTTTTTTGAAGATGAGTATAGAGGTTGGATAAGTGAATCACTAGATATATTGCCACAATTTATAAAAGAAAAAAATATTGATATTCTTATCTCCTCTTATGCCCCAACTGCACCACATAGTGTTGCATTAGAGTTAAAAAAAGAGTTTCCATATCTTAAATGGATAGCAGATATGAGAGATGAGATGAGTCAAAGTTTAGGTCTGCCTTTAAAGCTTAAAGAGAAGTATCAAAAGCTTGAAAATGAGATTTTTACTTATGTTAATGCCATGACTTCTGTCTCTAAACCACTTGTTGATGAATTTGCCTCTTTAAGTAGTAATCAAAATGTAATATTCCGTGAAATTCGTAATGGATATGATTTTAAATTAGAGGAGAGAAAAAGTAATAATGATGTATTTACTATATCTTATACGGGAAATTTTTATGGAGATATAAATCCTACCAATTTTTTAAAAGCTTTAAATAACTTGTTTCAAAAAGATAACAGAAAAAAAATCCTTATACAGTTTGTTGGAGTTAAAACACATTTTGAAATTCCTGACTTATTGAAAGATAAGGTGAAAGTTATTGCTTCCGTTAAACACTCACAGGCAATAGAGATAATGAAAAAGAGTGATGCTCTTTTGCTTATTCACCCTACAAATGGTCGTAAGGGGGTTTATACTGGTAAACTTTTTGAATATCTTGCCTCTTTAAAGCCAATTATTGCACTTATTGATGAAGAGGATGTTGCATCTAAACTTATACAAGAAGCAAATGCAGGGTATATATCTGACAATACAAATATAGGAAAAATTGAGATGATTTTAGAAGAGGCACATAAAGAGTGGAAAGAGAAGCAAAAAAGAGAGTTTAATATAGATATAATAAAAAAACATCACCGTAAAGAGCAGGTAAAGAGGTTAGAAAAAGTAATTGAAGAGGTTTGCAATGAGAGATAAATATTTAATCTTAGCAGATGGGAAAAGTCCACATACTTTGAAGTGGGTGAAAGAACTTAGTAACTATTTTGACCTCTCTTTGATAACATTCAATGGTTATAGTCAAGAGATTTTAAAGTATATTGATGAAGATAAGATATATGTTGTAAATGAGAGTGTAAAAGTAGCTGGAGGTAACTTTAAACTTTTAGTTAAATATTTTGAGATTAAAAAAATAGTTGAGTCTATAGAGCCAAAATATATGAATGCTCATTATATTACAAGTTATGGTGTTCTAGCAGGTTTGGTTAAGAGAAGGTATCCTCATATAAAGCTAATAGAATCTGCTTGGGGAAGTGATATATTAGTAACTCCTTTTGAAAACTTTCTTAAAAAAATAGTTACAAAATTTGCACTACAACATGCAGATTTAATTACTTCAGATTCCTTTTATATGAGTGATAAGATTATAGAAATTGCTGGAAATACTAATATTGATACTTTTGCATTTGGTTTAAATAGTGTTGATTTAGATTCAAAGTATAAAAAAGATAAAAATCTGATATTTTCAAATAGAGCATTAGTTAAAAATTATAATATAGATAAAGTCTTAGAGTGGTTTGGCTTACTTGATAGTAACATGAAATTAATAGTTGCTAATAATGGAGATATGAAAGAAGAGTTAGAAGAGTATGTTAAGATAAATAATTTATCTGATAGGATAGAGTTTGTTGGCTTTTTAAGTCAAAATGAGCAAGAGGAGATTTATAAAAAAGCTACATATTATATATCTATTCCTAGCTCTGATTCTACAGCAGTATCTCTTTTAGAAGCAATGAGTTTTGGGTGTGTTCCTATTGTATCTAACCTTCCTGCTAATCGAGAATGGATACTAGATGGGTGCAATGGTATATTTTGGAGTAAAGAGCTAAAAACATTAGAAACAAGTGAAGATTCTAATAGAGTAAATAGAGAATTAATTAGTAAAAAAGCAATTTTTTCTAAAAGTATAAAACAATATGTAAATAAGCTGGAGAATTTATGAAAATCCTAACAATACTAGGTGCAAGACCCCAATTTATAAAAGCAGGAAGTGTAAGCCGAGAGATAGCTAAACACAAAGAGATAGAAGAGGTAATCGTCCATAC
>JALUKJ010000314.1 GCA_027056615.1 Campylobacteraceae bacterium
TCCAAACCCATCAACAAGGATTTAAATGAAAAATAGTATCCTCATATCAACCACAATAGGTGCTATTGTAGCTTTTTTAATGATGTATATTGCATGGGAACACAACCCACAATGTGAGATACATGAACAAGGAGTAATAGATTTTGGGTATTTGTTATCTATTGGAGTTCCATGGTTTCTTTTAGCTTTTGTGGTTGTGTTTATTTTGGTGCTAATCGTTAAAGATATTATAAAGTAGCTTTTAGAATCATATGGGTCAGCATAAATACAAAAACAAGTTAAAAAAAGATACTCAAAGGAAGAGCATAGCGTTTATACTGCTCATCTCCAAAAGAGAGTATGGTCTCACCTGCATAAAAGACAATCCCCACTATCTCTTTTTTAGATTTTTTTTGAAAATCAACAATATGTTTAAATGCCTCTTTTTTTATACTATGAGAAGACTTAACCTCTATAGCAAAGATTTTATCTCTCTTCTCTATAATAAAATCTATCTCCTTTTTATCATTAGTTCGGTAGTGGTAGAGCTTAGGCTGAACCTCTGAATAGGAGATATGTTTTAGAAGTTCAGCATAAACAAACGTCTCTACCACATCACCTTTGTGAGGCGAACTCTGTAACTCTTTGGTTGAATGTATGTCCAATAAGTGAGCAAAGAGTCCACTGTCAGTCATAAAAAGTTTAGGCGACTTTATAAAACGTTTAGAGATATTGGAGCTATAGGCTTCAACCAAAGAGATTTGATAAATCATCTCTAACATACTAAGATAGTTACTCACCGTCGCTTCACTTAACATGGCATCATTGGCAAGGTCAGATTTGTTCAATAAACCACAAGAACGAGGAGCAATAATGTTATAGAAGCGAATAAAAGCAGAGATATCTCTTAGCTCCCCAACATCACGAATATCTCTCTCAACATAAGTAGAGATGTAGGCATTGAACCACAAAGATTTTCCTCGTTTTGAATTAATCTTCATAATCTCAGGGTAACCCCCATTAACAATAGCTTCAAAAAGTTCACTATGCTCTATGGGATTTGGACTTAAAGCCTCTACTCCTTGTAAAAAGAGCATATCTATAATATTTTCATAGGGTTTATTGTTTAGCTCTTTTTGCGAAAGTGACCAAAGGACTATCTCTACAATCCTACCTGCTAGAGTATCTTTGGCTCGTTTCATATCTAATACATTGGCTGAACCTGTTAAAAGAAAAGTTCCATTAACTCGCTCTTTGTCAACGGCTATCTTTATGCCCTCTAAGATTTCAGGTACTTTTTGAATCTCATCAAGTATAATGGGTTTAGGCAGTGTTGCTACATAACCAATAGGGTCATTTAAGGCAGAAGCCCTCTCTGTTAAATTGTCAAAAACCCTATATTCATTCTCTAACGAGAGACAGAGTGTAGACTTTCCTACTTGTCTTGCACCTGAGAGTAAAACAACAGGAGAGATAGATAACGCTTCATGTAGTATATCTTTAGCTGACCTTTTATACATTTTTTATCCTAATTATGTAAATTACATAATTATACCTATATAATTTACAAATGTAAAGAGTCTAAATAACTGAATTAAAAGTTATACATTATATCTCTTGACACTCATGTTCTATTTCCACTCCACTTTTACTCTTTATAAACGCCATCTTTTTACTATCATATCTAAAGGTATCTTCCAAAAGATAACGACAACGTTTTTTATCTCTGATATAACGTGTCGTAACTTCTATACTTTGATTTATTGTAACTTTAGGGTCACCTGTCTTATCGGAAACCATAAATCCATTTTTCATAAGTCTTAAGTCTCCATTTTTATCTACACTAAAAAAAGAGACTCCATCGGTATGAGCCCCCATATGTGAAGTGATTAAAAGTATCTTTTTCCCCTCAAAAGTAAACTTTTTAATGGCTGTTCCAAAACCCTCAAGCTTAACACTCTTATTAGTTTCACTGTTAACAACAATAGATTTATCACTATCAGACATACACTCATTATATTTTATAAAATGGTGGTTTCTCTTTGTAAAATATGGGGCTAATTTAACATCTATGATTTCTCTACATTGATAAGGTTCTGAATTGGAGTTTTCTTTTACCCCAAGAGAAGCTTCTAACGATGCAGGAGAAAAATTAAAATAGTAACTACCATTCTCTGAAAAAGTATGAAACTTTTCAAAGCTCACCTTATTTTTAATGCTGTAACCTTTTTTACCAAGTTCATCCTTTGCTTTTTTATAAAAACTGGTACTTCTAACGGCAAAAGGAAAAGCCTCTATTAAAGGGTCAAAGGTAGGGTTATGTAGATTTTGAGATGAAGCAAGAGCTTTTTTAAGTTGGTCTAAAAAATACTTTTCATAAAAGGCTTTTAGCTCCTCTTGAAACTTCTTGTCATTTTGGTCAAGAGGTATTGTTATGGTTGAAGCATTCCCATCTTTAGCAAAAAAGAGAACAGAATGATGACTTTTTTCTTGTGACGTTGTTTTTGATTTTGTTGTGTTTTTGTCACTACTACCCTTTTCAGT
>JALUKJ010000315.1 GCA_027056615.1 Campylobacteraceae bacterium
ATTCTCTATGAGCAATAAATTAGAAAGGAACGAACATGCCAAAAATGAAAAGCGTTAAAGGTGCTGTAAAGCGTTTTAAAGTTAAAAAATCTGGTAAAATCAAAAGAGGGACTGCATTTAGAAGTCATATTTTGACTAAAGTAGATGGTGGTCACCATAGAGCTAATAGAAAAGCTAAATATATAGACAAAGCAGATGCTAAAAATATCAAAGAGATGATTAACTAAATAAAGACGACTCCTAAAAATATTAGGACAAGTTCATTTTTTTAAATTAAAAATGACACCAATACTAAAATATAGTACTTAGGTAAAGGAAACAAAATGAGAGTAAAAACTGGTACAGTTAGACATAAACGTCACAAAAAACTATTAAAACAAGCTAGAGGATTCTATTCAGGTAGAAGAAAACACTTTAGAAAAGCTAAAGAGCAATTAGAACGTTCATTAGTTTATGCTTATAGAGACAGAAGACAAAAGAAAAGAGATTTCAGAAAACTTTGGATTGTTAGAATTAATGCTGCTGCAAGACTAAATGGAATGAACTACTCAACATTTATGCACGGTCTTAAAGTTGCTAATATTGAACTTGACAGAAAAATCTTAGCTGATATGGCAATGAATGCTCCTGAAGCATTTACAAAAGTTGCAGAGGCTTCTAAATCTGCACTTTCTGCGTAATTAATAGCTGTAGGTGTGACCCTGTCACACCTACATATTTATTATTTAATTTTTCCCATAACCATAACCATAACCATAAGCATCTTTACTATTTTTTATACTACTATGATTCAAAATAAAACCTATATTTTTTAAATTATTCTTTTCTCTAATATCCTCCAATACAGAGACAAAAGATTTTTCAGATTTCCCCTCTCTAAAGATTATTAAATTTAAATCAGCCAATTCCATTAAATGAATGCTATCACTTACTAATCCTATAGGAGCAGAATCAATAAAGATATAATCATAACGTTTTTTTAAAATATCTAAAAGTTCTGGTAGCAGTGGAGAGAGTATTAACTCTGCTGGATTTTCAGGTATTGGGCCAGATGTAATTATGTGTAGATTAGTATATTTTGTTGCAAAGATAATATCTTGAACAGTATCTTCACCACGTAGGTAACTACTCATACCTTTCTCATTTCTAAGACCAAAATAGGTATGAAGATTAGGTTTACGTAAATCTAAATTTAAAATAATAGACTTGCTTCCAGCCATTTGAGTAGCAGCAGCCAAATTTACGGTAATGGTTGTTTTTCCTTCATTCGCATCTATAGACGTTAGTAAAATAACTTTGGCTAAACCTGTGTCATCCTTTTTAGGAAGATAAGAACGTAAACTTCTATAGCTTTCTGTAAAGTGTGAAGTTTTTTCATTGTAGACCTCTAATTGAACACTCTTCTTATTTAGTTTAGGGACAACTCCTAAAATAGGATAATCAGTTAAATCCTCTAACTCTTTTCTATTATTAATTTTATTATTAAAAGCTTCTAAAAATGTTGCCAATACAATACCTAACAATAGTCCAATTAGAGGAGCAACTATCATCATTAATGTTCTTTTAGGTTTTATTGGCTTTATTGAGGAATGTGCTTTATCTACTATTCTATAGTCAGATAGAGTAGATACTATTAACAATTCACTCTCTGTCTTTTTCTTTAATAGATAGTTATACATAGCAGAGGAGACCTCATACCCTCTCTTAATATTAACCATCTTTTTCTCTTTAATAGGCAAATGTTGAATCTGTTTTTCCAAACTTCGTTTCTTTTGCATTAAAAAAACATTCTTTTGTTTAATGCTTGATTTTAAATTTTTCAGATTTAATATAATCTTTTTTCTAATATTAAAAATCTCTCTTCTAAGATTGATAAGTTTTGGGTATTTATCTGTAAATTCTACTTGCAGTTCTCCCTCTTTTAACTGTAGAGATTGTAAAGATGCTATAAGTTGAATAGTTGGCTTATCATTTAATTCACCTAAAGAAGGAGCGATTGAATCAAGATTCTGATTGTGTCGTGCAAAGATAATAAGATTTTCTAATAGTTTCTTTTTTAACTGATTTTCTGAAATTTGAACCTCTAAATCTGCTAACTGTTTAATGTATCCATTAGCTTGAGTTGAAGAAGATATAACCTTGTTTTGAATTTTAAAATTTTCCAATTTACTTTCAGATTTTTCTAACTCAGTACGAATTGATGCTAAACGTTTATTAATAAAAGTTAGTACTTTATTGTTTTGCTCATTTTTGGCATTGATACTCTGCTCAATAAAACTTTTCATTAATGCATTAATATAGGCATTTGCTCGTTCGGGTATAGTATCTTCATAAGATATTTCAATTAATGGAGCATTAGAATTAATTTGTGAAATATCTAATCTCTTTTTAACTATCTTATCATAAACAGTTCGCTTATCTCCATTTAAAACTATCTTTATTGGCTCTTTAAAATTAATATTTTTATGAACTACAAAAGAGAAGTTTTCATTGCTAACCTCTTTATCATAAGAA
>JALUKJ010000316.1 GCA_027056615.1 Campylobacteraceae bacterium
TGGTTATGGAATTTATTCTGGAAATCAATGGTTCTATTTAGGGGCTATCCCTCTTATTGCAGGGTTGGTTAACTTCTGTCCACTTTGTAAGATTACAGGTCAGTGTGATATATTTGGTAGGGAGTAGGATTTTAAAACTCAAACCCACCTCCAGCACCTTTATTCATGCTGTTGTAAACAGCATGAACATAAGCATCACGAGTTTCACAGTTTAGAAGTTTAGGACAAGCAAGGCAAGATTTGACTTGCTCTTTTTTCTGACAATCTTCTAGTTCTCTTTTTTTCTGTTTAAGAGCTAATTCCCATTCATCTAGTGAAAGTTCATTACTCATAGTTTACTTTTTCATAGCATAAGCATCACGAAGAGCAGAAATCTCATAGTGACTTCCAAAGAAACATGGGCTTGTGTCGTGTGGGTGACTTGGAACAAGTTCTAAAAGTCTCATACCTTTATCATTTATAGCCTCTCCACCTGCTTGTTCATACATAAGAGCAAAAGGAATAACCTCAAAGAGTTGTCTTAGTTTTCCATTTGGTTTGTCAGAAGTTGAAGGGTAAGAGAAGAGACCACCACCTTTAAGCATAATCTGATGTAAATCAGGAACCATACCACCCGAGTATCGTAAACGGTAACCCTCTTGAAATAATTTATCTATAAATGCTTTGTGGTAGTCTGCCCAATTTTGTTGAGTTCCTCCACTTGCATTTAGTTTTCCTTTTTCATTCATTTTAATTTCAGATATAAACTTAAACTCACCGTTTATAGCACGGTAAAGTTTTGGTGCTTCTTTACGGTCTGCAATGACTAACTCAATTCTTGGCCCATAGACAACATATGCAGAAGCAACAAGGTTTTTACCCTCTAATTTACCTTCGTAAATTCCAAAGATAGAACCTACAGATAGGTTAACATCGACAAGGCTAGAGCCATCTAGTGGGTCATAACAGATGGTGTAAGTTCCAGTTTCACAGAGTTCTAATATTCCCTCTTTCTCTTCACTTACCAAGGCTTTAACTGAGTCTACAGAAGCAAAAGCTTTTTCAATAATAAGGTCAGACTGTACATCAAGTTTAAGTTGGTCTTCTCCAGAAGAGTTTTCAGAATCAGAGTAACCAAGGTCTTCTGTCTTAATGGCGTTGTCAATCTCAAAAGCAACTTTTTTTATTGTCTCAAATATATCGTTCATTTTTATCCTTACTATACGCTTTTTGCGTTTTTATCTATCCACTCAATAATCTCTTGAGTGTTGTTTAAATCTAAAATATCAATCTCTTTAGGAATATCATATTGACTTAAATTAACGGTATGGTCAACAGCTATAGCTTCACTACATGAAAGATAATTCTCTTCAATATTGCCTCTAAAGATAGCAATACGAGGAAGAGGCAAGGTCTTTAACCCTTCTACTAATAAAATATCAAAATTGTTAAACATTTCAATAATTTCATCTAACTCTTTTTGTCGTTGTGAAAAGTAGGTGGTACGAGTTGGTGAAGTTACCACTACCTCTGCACCTGTTTGTGAAAATCTATAACTATCTTTTCCCTCTTTGTCAAATATACCTTTGTCTTTTGGGTCATGTTTGATAATAGCAACTTTTCTTGTTTTAATAAGCTCTTTTGAGACTTTTTCAACAATAGTGGTTTTTCCTGAACCTGAAGGTCCTGTAAAAGCAACAGCAAAACGTTTCATGATTTTTCCTTAGATTTATGGTTGAGATTATACATTAATGTTTATACAAAATATGTTAAAATAGATTAATTTAAATAAAGGTCTATTTTAATGTATAAAAAAGTTTTACTTTTAGCCTCTGCTTTAATACTGTTTGGGTGTTCTCAAAAAAAAGATAAATGTGGTATTGAAGATAAATCAGATTTTGAACAACTCTTTACTAAAGATGAGGTATACCATAAGGCACTACTAAACACTCAAAAGGCTCAACTTATGGCATCTTTTGAGACAAAAGCACTTTTAACAGCTACCTATCTAAATCCTGTCTTTCAAAATCGTCCTTGTAAAAAACGTTTTAAAAATGAACTAAAAGATGGTGAGTATTTCTTTGTTGGGGTCTATATTACTAACAGTAAGAATAATGAGTTTAATACTAAAGGTTACTCTTTAACTCTTGATGGTTCAGAGCCATTAGAAATTAAAAAACTTGATAAGAATGACCCTCTACGTTATGAGATGCCTATGGTAGACAACTGGAGTACCTATTATAAAGTCAAATTTAAAAAGACAAATAAAAATGATTTTCACCTTATTTTCGAAAACGATCGGTTTGGTCGGGATATACTAAACTATTCAAAAGGTCAGAAACCTTTGTTTGAATCCCTAGTAAATTGAGATAGATAACATAATTAGCCAATACTTTTTTACCATACTCTCTTGACTCTCTATAGTCAACAAGCTCCAGACTAAGGTAAGGCTCATAATCTCCTTTTTTAAAGAGGTGAGAGCTTCTTAATGTACGTCTTGTAAAACCAATTCCTCCATTATAGGCATAAGCGACAAAGAGAGGATGGTATAGCCATTTGTTAAGGTAGTCAAGGTGTTGGTTTGCATAGTTAACAGCGACATAAGGGTTAAATATCTCATTTAAATCTATCTTTTGACTTCTCTCCTTTGCTAAATGTTTAATAAGAAAAGGCATGATTTGCATCATACCCAAAGCATAAGAGGATGAAACAGAAGCAGGTATAAAATGGCTCTCTTGTTTAGCAAGGGCATAGAGTAGAGCAGTCCTCTCTTTACTTAATCCCCACATTGATAAAGGGTAGGGCATAGGGTAATAGGATATTTGATAGTTACTCTCTTTTGCTTTAAGGTAGCAGTAGATTCCTAATGTTTCAGTAGATTTATATTTTTCTATTAATTCACCTAATTTATCAGGATGTTTTTTAATCTCAATTTTAATCTTCTCCCAATCAATAGGATTTGTAACATCAAAATCTTCAAAATGTCTAAATGGTAGTTTAGGAGTGACTACTTTAGGGTAGGGTTTGTTTAAAATATCTCTAGCACGTAAAGTATAGATATTGATATTATAACTTTCAAGAAGTTGCTCTAAGTACTTTTTATCTTTAGTAATAAGATAGTTCCAAAAATCCACTTGGTCAAATTGACTTTGATATATTGTTTTTGTTCGAGCTATCTTTAAAAAGTTTAGGGCAACTTGTGGTTGTTTAAACTCAATAGCATTTATGGCAAGTAGAAAGTTGGATTCAAATGTAAGATTATTGTCTTCGATTAGAAATACAAGTGACTCTTTTGTCTTTTGTAGAGCATGGGTTGTGACAACTTTATAAATGGTTTGATTAAACTTCTTTTCATGAATAAGCTCTTCTAGTTGTTGAGGGGTAAAAGCCTTATTAAAATATTTTTTTCTGTACTTAGATGTGACTCCATTAAAAATATAGCATTGTAATGATGGTTTTTGTTGACTCAAAACTTTAAAAGGTTTATCAGCACTCATAACTTTTAGTGTATCTGAATATCTGCCCTGTTTTTGAATTTTTTTATAGAGTTTTTTAAGCTCTTTTAGATTCTTTTTAGAAGCTGTAGCAGGATAGATAATAAAGTTTTTTGAGTTTTTTTTAGATTTTTTCTTTTTTAGTTCTGGTGTGTAGCCCAATTTCTTATGAATGGCTTTTTTAAGTTTATAACTCTTTCTTTTTGTCCATTTATAGGCTTGAAGGGCATCTTTTTTAGAAGTTTTTTTTTCAGAAATAAAACGCCAAATATAGTAGTCTTTGGCGTAAGAAGTTGGCATGACTTCTATCTCTTTAAGGTTATATATTTTTGCCCACAGAGTTAAACTTAAAAAGAAAAAGAGTAGAAGATGCTTCATTTATTATTTATTATACTGCTAACAGAGCAAAAGTTATTTTCTGTAATAGAGCAGAAATAAGTTGAAGTGCAAAAATAACAACTATAGGAGATAAATCAATACCACCTATAACAACAAAAGGGAGTTTTTGTCGAACAAACATTAAAGGTGGGTCTGTTAAACGGTTAATAATCTGAACAATAGGATTATATGGATTAACTTGTACGAAAGATAGTATAGCAGATATGATAATAAGTATTATATAGGAGTATATAAGTGAGCTTATAATACCTACTATAGCAACAAATATATTGCCTGTGAGGAGGCTACTTATAAGTTGTAATCCCACAATAAGAACTAAAGGTGATAGATCTAGTCCACCTACAACACTAAAAGGCATCTTTTGACGAATAAAACGAAATGCAGGTTCAGTTAGACGATGTAGTAGTTCAACAAGAGGTTGACGGGGGTCAGCTTGTAACATAGATAGAATAGTAGCGATAATAATAATCCAGATATATATCTGAATAAAAAGCACTATAGGTTGTAGTATAAAGTTCATTAAGAGGCTACCTCCAATATATAAGATTTAATGTATGGATAGATTTCACTTAACTTAGCTCCATGGGCTGTTCCAGTTAAGAGTTTTTCTAGTGGCTTTGAGATTTCATCTTCGCTAAGTCCACTTTTAGTTATGAGATAATTTTGAAACTCATCAAAACTATCTAAGATAGGAGCTTCAAAAATTAAATCTGAAAGTATCTTCATCTGTTCAGCAAATTTACCAGAGAAATCTTTTGGTTTAAAGATAGCTTGTATCTTCTTCTCTAGCTCGTTAATTGTACTACACTCTTTAAGATATACTTTTGCAAGTTTTCCAATATTGGCATCAGCAAAACCAAAAAGTGTGGAGAGAAGTTTATCATCAATAAGCTTTAAATGTTCACGGTTGAGGTATTGTAATTTTTCAAAATCAAAATGTTTTGCTGTTGTTGGAATATTTTTCAACTCAAACCACTCAATGGCATCAGGAAGTCTAAATATCTCTTTGGTAGTATTTGGGTTTAACACAAGAATCAGATAGTTTAAAATAGAATCAGGAATAAAACCTTGTTCAAAAAGTGATTTTACCGAGGGAGATTCTTTTATGGTTGTTATATGAACATAGTTCTCCTCTTTCTTATACCCTAATAGTTTCTTAATATGCTTCTGTTTATTTGTTTCATTAAGATATTTCTTATCACGAATAATAAGGTCAATATCGCTCATCATATCATCAGATGCACAAGCAAAGTTATAGCTTGGTTTTCCATTTACTCTTAAAATGACAAAGTCATCAATATTTTCATCTTTTTTAATACGTACAACAAAGGGCTTACCACTCTCTTTGATTTTTGTATAATCTTCTTCTGAAAGCTCTTCACAATTAGTTGAGCAAGTTTTTGTCTCATCTTGACATTGACAAACAAAAGCTTTTTTCTCTTTTAGCAGACGAAGAGCTAAAGTTTGGTATAAGTTTAGGTGTTCACTTTGGTGAAAGACAGAATCATGCTTTAGAGCAAACTTCTCTAAAATCATCATAATCTCTGTATCTTTCCCTTCTTCAATCTTATCTATATTAACATCTTCTATACGTACTAAGAACTTATCGTTTCTTTGTTGTGAGACAAGATAGTTAACAATGGCAATTTGTAAGTTGTCTAAATGCATGTCACCAACTGGTGATGGGGCATATCGAAGCATCTATTCTCCTGAAATTTATTAACTTGTATTATAGGGATTTTTCCTTGAAATTTGTCGTTATTACTGTTTTTTAGGCATAATAACCTGAGTTCTACGGAATATCATATATAGGTATCATTAACATATCACCTATAAATAAAAATATAACAATTTAACATATAGATAGAATTAACAAGTGATTTTATGATATTCTATTGTTATAATTAGTAGGAGAATATTGGTGAGTGATGAAAAATTGACACAAACTAAAGTTGCAGGTTTTGTGATAAAGCCTGAGGCTCCAGAGATTTTACCAATATATGAAGAGATAAAAAAGAAATTTGAAGCTCGACAAATCGAAGTTTTATTGGTAGAACATTCAAGTAAAATGATTGGTCTTTCAAATGGTATTGCTTTTAAGGAATTGTGTGAACGTTCAGACTTTTTAGTCTCTTTGGGAGGTGATGGTACACTACTTTCATTGGTACGAAAAAGTTATGGATATCATAAGCCTGTACTTGGAATTAATGCTGGAACTTTAGGATTTTTAGCTGATGTACGAATCTCTGAAGTAGATACCTTTTTAGATAATCTACTTATTGAGAATTATCGAATTGACGACCGTATGATGATAGAAGGGTACATTCAGACAGCTGATGGTCGTAAAAAATTTCATGCCTTTAATGATGTGGTAGTGACACGTCCAACTATCTCACACATGGCTAAGATAGATGCTTCTATTGATGGTGAATGGTTTAATACTTATCGTGGTGATGGGTTAATTATCTCTACACCAACAGGTTCAACTGCCTATAATTTAGCAGCAGGAGGACCTGTAATGTACCCTTTAACACAAGCATTTATTATGACTCCTATTGCTGCACACTCTTTAACACAGCGACCTTTGGTTTTACCTGCACACTTTACCATTGATTTTTCATCACCTAAAGAGAAAGTAATTGTAATGGTTGATGGTCAAGATACTTATGAGATGGAAGCAGGTGAGGTATTGGTAATTAATGGGGCTTCGATAGGAGCAAAACTATTACATAAAAAAGAGAGAAACTACTTCTCTGTGCTTAGAGAAAAACTGTCGTGGGGTGATGACGAATAATGATTAATAGAGTCTATATAAAAAATTTAATATCCTTTAATAAAATAGAGTTAGAGTTAGAAAAAGGTTTAGTGGTTCTCTCTGGACCCTCTGGGGCAGGTAAGTCACTTTTTATGAACAGTATTCTTGCTGCTTTTGGTTATGGAATGGCTGAAGCCTCACTATGTGAAGTATTGGTAGATAAACCAAAGAGTTTAAAGAGTGAGAACTTCGAGTTGGAGGAGGAGATAACACTTAAGAGCTTGAAAAGAGAGAAAGTACGCTATAGTATTGATGGGCAGAATATCTCTAAAAAAGTTTTAAAGGGAATGTTATCTCCTTATGTTCAGTTTCTATCTGTTCGTGATAAGAGTGGTTTTGATAGTAAAGATTTACTTAAACTTATTGATAATGAACTCTTGGTAAAAGATAAAAGTTTTAAAAAACTTTTTAAGGAGTATACTAAACGTTATTCTAACTACAAAGTAAAACTTGAAGAGCTTCAAAAGATAAAACAAGATGAATTTAAACTTGCTGAACTAATTGAATTTGCAGAGTTTGAGATAGATAAAATAGAGACTATTAATCCTATTTTAGGTGAAGATGAAGAGTTATTGAAAGTTAAACAACAGCTTTCACGTCTTGATAAGATTAATGAAGCAGTGGAGTCTGCCAATGGTATTTTTGGGTTTGAAGAAGCAGTTATAGAAGTATATAGACTAATTGATAAAGATGATTCTATCTTTTCAGAGATGATAAACCAACTTCATTCTGATTTTGAAGAGATAGAGACACTATCTGAGGAGTTGGCTGAAGTTAATATTGAAGAAGTGCTAGATAGATTAGAAAAAATTTCCTCATTAAAAAATAGATATGGGAGTATTAAAGAGGCACTTGAATATGCAGATTTAAAGAAAAAAGAGTTACAAGGTTATCAAAATATTGAGCAAGATAAAAGTATGTTAGAATCCTTTTTAGAGATGGAATTTATAGAGCTTAGTACTTTAGCAGGTCAAATCTCTTTTAAACGAAAAGCAAAAGCAAAAGAGTTAGAAAAACCTCTTAAAAATTATCTAGCAGAGTTAAAACTTCCTGAGTTAAAGTTTGTTTTTACTACAGAGATACTTAGTTCATCTGGTCAAGATATGGTTGAGGTCAATCTAAATGGCTCAATAGCTTCTACTCTTAGTGGTGGTGAGTTTAATCGTGTACGTTTGGCTTTAATGGTAGTGGCTCTCTCTGGAGTGAAAGAGAGAGGAGTACTAATTTTAGATGAGATAGATGCTAATGTTTCAGGAGATGAGTCTATAGCCATTGCCAATATGATTGCAAAACTGGCTTCGGTATATCAAATATTTGCTATCTCTCATCAACCACACTTAGCATCTAAAGCAAGACAACATCTTTTAGTCTCTAAAGTTAACAATAGAAGTAGTGTAACTCCACTAGATACAAAAGGAAGAGTTGGTGAGATAGCCCGAATTATTGGAGGAGAGAAGCCAACTGAAGAGGCTAGACTCTTTGCAGAAAAGTTACTTTATAAATC
>JALUKJ010000317.1 GCA_027056615.1 Campylobacteraceae bacterium
AAATGATAAATTAACTAAACGATATAACTATAGATAGGATAAAAAATGCAAAAAATTATAGATTTATTAATTCGAGAGGGTGTTTTAGATGAAAGAAAACTACAACTTTTTATAGATAAGTATGGTGAGAGTAGATTAACCATAGCTAATCTTTTAAAAGTTAGAATACTGCAACAAGATAGTATGGATGAGGTCTTCTTAAAAGCATTAAGAATGCAGAGTATTGATATTGGTAATTTAGAGGGTTTACAAGGTATTAATACAACAGAATTACTCAAAAAACAAGCAAAAGCTTTGGGGGTTGAGTATATTGATATTCCAAGTATTGAGATTGACTATAAGTTGGTAAAACGACTACCTCTTAAGCAGTTGGTACGTTATAAAGCATTACCTCTTTTTGTGGAAGATGATAAAGTAACTGTTGCATTTGAGAACCCCAATGATTTTGAAGCAAAGGGAGCTATAGAGCGTTTTTTTCATGGAAAAATTATGTTAACGGCTTTAGCACGAAAAGAGATTATTCAACAAGTTTTATCTCACTTAGATACAAATGAAAAGGTTGAAGAGTTCTCTGTAGATATTAAAGAAGATTTAGAAAAGGGTGGAGCAGAGACAAAAACAAAAACAGATGAGTCTCCTGCTGTTTTAAAACTGATTGAACTTATTTTAGCCACTTCGATAGAAAAAGGAGCAAGTGATATTCATATTGAAGCAACAGAACACCATTGTGTGGTTCGTTATCGTGTTGATGGGATTTTACAAGAGAACTTTAAGATGGAGAAGTCTATTTTTTCTCCTTTGGCTTCACGTATGAAACTACTCTCAAACTTAGATATTGCAGAGAAGAGAAAACCACAAGATGGACGTTTTACTCAAATTGTTAGGGGGCGTGTCTTTGACTTTAGGGTGTCTACCTTGCCTACTATGTTTGGAGAATCTATTGTTATGAGGATTCTTGATAAAACTAAAGCAATGGTACAGTTAGAGAATGCAGGGATGAGTTCTCTCTCATATAAAAAGTTTATTGAAGCTATTCATGCCCCTTATGGAATTGTCTTGGTTACAGGTCCTACTGGTTCAGGTAAAACAACAACTCTCTATGGGGCGTTAAATGAGATTATTGATGCTAAAGATAAAATTATTACGGTTGAAGACCCTGTAGAGTACCAAATGGACTCAATTCAACAGGTACAGATAAATGAACAAGCAGGGTTAACTTTTCCTGCTGCTTTACGTTCAATTCTTCGACAAGACCCTGACAAGATTATGATTGGGGAGATTCGAGACCAAGAGACATTGCGTATTGCTATTCAAGCTGCACTTACAGGTCACTTGGTACTCTCTACGTTACATACAAACTCCTCCATCGCTGCTATTGGGCGTATTTTAGATATGGGAATTGAGGAGTATCTTATCTCTGGTGCATTGATTGCAATTCAGGCTCAACGATTGGTGCGTAAGATTTGTCAATCGTGTAAAGAGGTGGCAACACTAGAGCCAAAACTAAAAGAGGATATATCTAAATTTGTCTCACCAAATGCTGTCTTTTATGAAGGAAAAGGGTGTCCTGTCTGTAACAATTCAGGCTATGTTGGACGAGAGATGATTTCTGAAGTCTTACCTATATCAGAGACACTATCAAGTATGATTGCTTCAGGTGCTTCAAAAGATGACTTAACTAAACAAGCAGTAAAAGAGGGTTTCTTTTCTATGTTCCAAGATGGATTGAAAAAAGCTCTTGAAGGAAAAACAACAGTAAAAGAGATTATAAGGGTGGCACGTTCATAATGAAGTATTTTAATGTAACAGTACTCTCAAAGGGTAAAAAACGTTTAGAGGTTGTAAAAGCAGAAAATAGAATATCTGCGATTAAGATGGTAAAAAAAGCCAACTCTGGGCAGATGGTTCAAAAGGCTGTAGAGATACCTGCTCCAATGGGAGCTCAAATTGAAGATATGTTAGGAGGTTTTAAAAAAGGGTTTGAAAAAAAAGTTGATTTGAATTCTAAAATCTCCTCTATTCGTCAGATTGCAGTTATGACTGATGCAGGAATATCAATTCATGATGCTATTACCGAAGTAGGGAATAATATGGAGAATCCTAAGCTAAAAGATATATATCTAAAAATTGGAAATGATATTAACGCAGGTAAATCAATAGCTGATTCCATTGAGCCTTATGCTGAAGAGTTTGGACATGTTGCTATTGCTATGACAAAGCTTGGTGAGCAGACAGGTAATATTGCAGGAGCGTACTCAAAATTAGCCAAAATTTTAGAAGATATTAGAGATAACCTTAAAAAGTTTAAAAAAGCGATTCGTACACCACTTATAACATTAGGTGCTATGGCTGTTGCTTTTACTATTATGATTATGATAGTTGTTCCAAAGTTTAAAGAGATTTTTGAAAAGTTTAATCATGCTCTACCTATTCCAACACAGATACTACTTTTTTTAGAGAATGTTTTAAATAACTATGGGTTATATG